>JAIXVB010000444.1 GCA_027483245.1 Verrucomicrobiaceae bacterium
CCGAACACTGAAGCCCATGGCCTCCATCACCTCCCAAGAACTCGCCGCGCATCAACTCTGGCTCGACACCTCGGGAGCCGAAGGAACACGACTGGATGAAACCGGTCTCGATCTCTCCGGGGCCAACCTCGCGGGGTTGAATCTGGCCAAGGGACAATTTGTCGGCACCGTATTTGATGGAGCGGACTTGACCGGCACGGATCTGTCGGGGGCGGATTTCAGTGGAGCTACTTTTCGCCAAGCCACCCTTGTTCGTGCCAATCTCACCGGAGCTGATCTCGCTGGAGTCACGCTCAGTCAGGCGAATCTCAGCCAAGCCAAGGTCTGTGGGGCCGATCTCTCAGGCGCGCGGCTGGACGGCTGCAATCTCAGCGGCGCTGATTTCACCGATGCCGATCTCATCGCAGCGAATCTCACCGGAGCTGCTCAAGAGGGCATCATCCTCACCGGGGCCAAGCTCAACGACACACAAGGCTTAGTTTAAGGAAGTCCTGATCAAGCTAGTCTCCGAGTGGTGTCACGATGTGACCTCCACTTTGACTTCGAGGCTTCACCACAGGATTGACAAGATGGGCAGGATTCACAGGATTTTTAAGATCTGTAAATCTTGTTCGCGGCTGCTTGAGTTCGTAGTTCGGTCCCGCGTGCTGCGGGACCGTCTGGGACCGTGATGAGCAAGCTGAAGCCTGGATTCACAGGACTATTCAGAGCCGTAAATCCTGTCCCATCCTGTGAATCCTGTATCGTTGGGTAGAGGCAGAGACAGTCCGACCTCACGCTCCAGTTTTATCGACGGCTCAGGCGTGAGAACAGCCAGCCGCCCAGGCCGAGAAAGAGCACATTGGGCAGCCACATGATCAGGTGTGGGTAGGCGGAGGGCTGATCATTGAGGGTGTCTGCCAGGATGATGAAAACCAGATACACCGTGGCAGTGATCAGACTCAGGGCAAAGCCAGTGGATGTCTCGCGGCGCTGAGCGGTGACCCCGAGTGGGATGCCGACCAGGGCAAAGGTGAAGCAGGCCAGGGAGAAGGAGTAACGTTTGCTCAGCTCGGTCAGGGATCGGGAATGCTCCTCGGCATCTTGACGCCGCCCAGACACGCTGTCGATCCATGAGCGCGACTCACCCCACAGAGTCGAAGTGGATTTCATGCTAGCGTTTACCCGCACCGTGTCCTGCTGGAGACGGGACAGGGGAAACAAAATCGCAGTCTGTCCCGCATTCACGAACTCGATCTTATCCACCGTTTTGTCGGCCTTGTAGGTGATGTTTTCGATCTGCGCGCCTTTCAAATGCATCAGGAAGTCCAGAACCCCTGGCTGAGTCTCCAACGTCGCTTCATCCGCATGGATCACACGTCGGGGCAGGCGCCCTTCGAGCTCGATGATCTCCAAGTCACGGAGGGTATTGCCATCGCGTTTTCCAGTGTGGATGCGGAAGCCTGGCACCTTGTCCAGCACACGTCCTTCTTGAAAAAGAGAGGCGGGATTGTCCAGGGCCACCTGGAAGAACATGCGTTTGATCCGGTCCTTGGCCATGGGGGAGACGCTGACATTCACCCAATAACACACGCTCGAAAGCCCCAGGGCCAAGACAAACACGGAGGCGCAGATGCGGCTCATCGACCAGCCCGTCATCCGCAGGGAAACCAGTTCATTGTCGGCGGATAACCGACCAAAGACCAGCAGGATGGCGGTCAAAAAAGCCCAGGGAATGGTGAATATCAGGGAGAAGGGGATGATGAGCGCCACGAACTCCAAAATGAATCCCAGGGGCAACTGGGTGTCTCCCAGCAGCTCATCGAGCTTTTTGTAAACGTTGCCCAAAACCATCACCCCACTGAGCAGCAGCACACCCATGAGGGTGGCGGAGAGGACTTGGCGTCCGAGGTAGCGGTCGAAGATGCGGAGAACCATGGGCCGCGCAGACTAGCGGAGTCTGGGCTGGGCTCAAATCGGAAACTCAAGGTCAGGAGATTTCGTCAGCCGGAGGCTAACTCCGCAGCGCGGCTTGCAGGGCGGTCAGCTCTTCATCAATCTCGACCTCGCTTGGAGCATTCAACGTGCCGGCGATCTGTTGGCGCAGTACATCGCGGAATTTGCGACGCAGTCGGCTGATGGTCTGGCGGACGGCTTCGACGGAGAGGCCAAGATTCTGCGCGGCGGTTTCCGTGCTGGCCGAGGCGGTGGCTTCAGGATCAAGAAAGGGCGCGATGGCTTCAAACAGCGCGCTGCGACCCTCTTTGGCCTCGGATTGCCGCAGGGTATCGAGGGCACTCCTCAGCACATGCAGCGCCCAGCTGCGTTCGAAGAGGGTTTCGGGCGTCACGGGGTCCGCAGGTTCGTGCAGGTAACGTTCTTCGGCGTTGAGCAGATCGAGGGAGACGATCTCCTGGTGACCGCCGCGTTTTTGGGCGCGCTTGCGATCTTCCACGTCGCTGATGTAGCGCTGGAACACGGTGAGCAGAAAGGTGCGCAGCCGCCCGAGTTCGCGGTTGGCGTGGGTGAGCGGGTTTTGTTCGACGAGATAGATGAAGAAGCCCTGAGTAAGATCCTCCGCATCATGCGTGCTATGGCCAATGCGGCGGGCGAAGGCATACAGGGGATACCAATAGTCACGGCAGATGTCCGCCAGCGCCTTTTGCCTGGCATCGGCATCGTTGGCCTGGCAGAGCTGCAATACCGCTGTCCAGCAGGTGATGGGAAACTGGGGCTGCGCGTTTGGCAAAGGCATCGAAGCGAAGGCAAGCGCCCCCGACCCAGCCTGTCAATTGGCATCACTCATGCGTTGCATTCGAAGTGAACTTCGGCTGATGATCGGCACGTTCTCCATGACGGCACATTCTCCCAACATTCCAGATGCGCCACAGGGCACCGAGTCGGCCACGCGCCTGCTCGGGTTGGGCTTTCGCACGTTGGGGGTGGAGATGCTGGAAGGTCATGCCGCAGGTGAGCACGCGGGCGCGGTGATTGGGCGCTATGAATTGATCGAGCCTCTCGGGGAAGGAGGATTCGGCGTGGTGTGGCGGGCGCAGCAGCATGCGCCGATCCAGCGGGAGGTCGCGCTTAAAGTCATCAAACCAGGGCTGGACAGTCGTGATGTGATCGTGCGCTTCGAGACGGAGCGACAGGCGCTGGCTTTGATGGATCACCCCAACATCGCTGCGGTGCTGGATGCAGGAACCACGGCCGATGGACGGCCCTATTTCGTCATGGAACTGGTGCAGGGGCTGCCGATCACGGACTACTGCGATGAGCGGAGGCTAAGCCTGCGCGAACGGCTGGCCTTGTTCATTCCGGTCTGTCACGCGGTTCAGCACGCGCATCAGAAGGCAGTGCTGCATCGCGATATAAAGCCCTCGAATCTCCTCGTGGCGGAGTTTGATGGCAAGCCGGTGCCAAAGGTCATCGACTTCGGCATCGCGAAGGCGCTTGGCCCGGCGGCTGAAGCGCTAACGGCGGCACGGTTTGGACAGACAGCGATTGGCACCATCGTCGGCACGCCGCAATACATGAGTCCAGGTCAAGCGCGCAACTGCCCAGACGTGGACACGCGAAGTGATGTGTATTCGCTCGGCGTGGTGCTGTGTGAGCTACTCACAGGGCAAACTCAACTGCCTGCGGACGTGAGGGATTTCGAGGAGGCTTTGCGCTGGGTGCGTGAGGCGGATTCGGTGAAGCCTAGCTCGTTGGTGCATCGTGTCACCGAGTCAGTGGCCCATGCGGCCAGAAACCGGGGCATCGAGCCTGCGCGCTTTGGCCGAGAACTGCGCGGGGAGCTGGATTGGATCACGCTGAAGGCTTTGGAGAAGGACCGCAATCGCCGCTACGACACGGCCACGGCACTGGCTCGTGATTTGCAGCGGTATCTGGATCAGCAAACGGTCAGTGCAGTCGCACCGACGTGGCATTATCAATTCGGCAAATTTGCGCGTCGTCACCGAGTTGGGCTCATGGCAGCGGTTTTAATTACGGCGGCCTTGGTGACGGGCACGATTGTCAGTCTGTGGCAGGCGAACCGTGCGGAAAGAAGCCGTGCGGAGGCGGAGAGCCACTACACGCAGGCTCGCGAGGCGGTGGAAAAGTATCTCGCCAAGGTGTCCGATCATCCGCGCCTGAAGTCCGCTGACTTCACCGACCTGCAGCGCGAGTTGCTGGAAACCGCGCTGCCCTTTTATGAGCGGATGAGTCATTACCAGGGCGACGATCCGAAGCTCAACGCCGATCGCGGCTGGGCGGTGTGGCAACTGGCAAAGATCTATCAAGCCACTGGGCAGTCGGAGAAAGCCGAGGCCGCCTGCCTGGATGCAATCAAGCACCAGGAAGCTCAGGTAGCAGCGGCTCCTGACAACCTCACTTTGCAGAAGGACCTGGGCTTTCAGTATTGTGAGCTCGGCTATGTGCAAAGGACACGCAGAAAGCATGACGAATGTCTCGTAAACTACGAGAAGGCGGTGAGCATCCAGGAGGGACTGGTCGTGCGTGCTCCAGGCAATGCTGATTTTCAGCACAGCCTTGGCATGGTGATGACCAATCACGCCATCACGCTCGATCTGATGAATCGGCGTGAAGATTCTCAGCGTGTGTATCTACGTGCAGGAACCATCCTCAATGAGCTGGTGCGTAGGCACCCCAACCAGACGGATTATTGGGGCAGCCTCGGCAACTGCGTCAGCTCGCTGGGGGCGCTGCATTCCAAGACGGGTCACTGGAGGGAGGCGGAGTTTGCCCTGAGGCAAGCGGTCGAGTGTCTTGAGCTGACGATCGTCGGCAGTCCGCAGAACCGGCTTTACCGAAACATGCTGGGTGTCACCCTGTGCAACCTGGGAGGCGCGCTCATCAATCTCAAGAGACATGAAGAAGCTGAAACCCACCTGCGGCGTGGTCTGGACATGCAGCAGCGACTGGTGGCTGAGTTCCCCTCCATCCCCAACTATCGCATCACGCTGATGGACACCCAGAAGGCCTTGAGCATCGCCCTCTTCCGGCTGGGCAAACAGAAGGAGTCCGATGCCTTGCAGGAAGAGAGCACACAGGCACTGAAGCAGCTTGCCGCTGCCCATCCCGACCCGAAAAAACATGCCGAGGATGTCACCCAAATCTATGCATTGAAGGCAGCACGGGCTTTTGAGCGGGAGGAATGGGGCATCGCACGCGACCTATACCAGCGTCTCACGGAGGCTAGTGAAAGCAGTGAACCACACTTGCGGTTATGCCAGATCGCGCTGACGACCAAGGACCACGCGAGCGCTGTGAGGCACGCCGCTGAATATGCGCGACGCGCTCCGGCCTCATGGCAGAACTATGATTTTATAGCGCAGCGATTGTGGGAGGCACTGGAGCTGATTCGAACGAATGAGAAGCTGGAGAACGATCAACGTGAGACGGCTGCGTCAGAATGCGCGGAGCAGCTCGTGCATTGCCTGCAAAAATATGTGTCCGTTGGCGGCACTGGCGTCGCGTTCTTTAATGAGGGCGAGCAGGTAGCATGGCTGCGTGGACGGGAGGATTTCCAGGCTCTGTTAAAAGCCAAGCCGGCACTGCCAAATCAATCACCGACGAACTTTTACTTCGACTACCAGTTCGACAATCCGGGGCCGCGCGTTTGGGTCCGAGACGAGTTGGTGTGGAAAGAGACCTCGCCAGGAGGTGAGAGCAATACATTCACAGTGATGGGATCGCTTATTGTGGACGGCGTTCACGGATCGCAGTTGGAGAAATTAGGGAGTCGTCGGCTCACCGTGTTCGTGCCCGACCTGGGAACTGCGTCTCCGATGATCCTGAAGATGAGGAAATCCGACGGCACCTGGACGCGGATCAGTGAGATGAAGGACGTGAAGTGAGGGCGCACGGGCGTGACCAAACTTTTTTGTCACGTCAGCATCGTTGAATCCCAAGGAAGTGAGTGAAACCCATTCACTCACTCGCGATGAATACGATTACCACACAGGACGGAACGCAAATCTACTTCAAGGACTGGGGCCCAAAATCAGGACCGGTCGTCACTTTTAGCCACGGCTGGCCACTCAGTGCCGATGCCTGGGAAGCGCAGATGTTTTTCCTCGCCTCACAGGGCTATCGCTGCATCGCCCATGATCGCCGCGGTCATGGTAGGTCGAGTCAGCCATGGGCAGGCAATCACATGGACCAGTATGCCGATGATCTGGCTGAACTGCTTGAGAAGCTCGACCTGAAAGAGGTGGTCATGATTGGCCATTCGACAGGCGGTGGTGAGGTGGCGCGCTACATCGGGCGCCATGGCACAGCGCGTGTCTCTAAAGCCGTGCTGATGGGTGCGGTGCCACCAATCATGGTGAAGACGGAAGCGAATCCCGGCGGTCTGCCTTTGGAGGTCTTCGATGGCTTTCGCGCTGCGTATCTGGCAGATCGCTCACAGTTCTTTCTCGATGTCGCCAGCGGACCGTTCTTTGGCTTCAATCGTCCAGGGGCCAAAGTCTCGCAGGGGCTGATTCAGTCCTGGTGGATGCAGGGCATGATGTCCGGGCACAAGAACGCCTATGATTGCATCAAGGCCTTCTCGGAAACGGACTTCACCGAGGATCTGAAGAAGTTCGATGTGCCCACGCTCATCATTCATGGCGATGACGATCAGATCGTTCCCATCGGTGCCTCGGCCTTGCTCTCTGCCAAGCTCGTCCCTAACGCCACTTTGAAGATCTACTCCGGCGGCACACACAGCCTCGGCGACACCAGTAAGGAACAGCTCAATGCTGATCTGCTGGCCTTCATTCAATCCTGATTTCTCCCCCCAAACCTAACTCACATTGCAACATCATGGCCAAGCTCCTGCATCTCCAATCCTCACCCCGCAGTGACCGATCTGCCTCCATCGCGGTGGCCAATCATTTCATCGAATCTTATCTCGCGGCGCATCCTGCCGACACGGTGGAAACATTCGACCTTTGGCATGCAAAGCTGCCCGAGTTCGACGGCGCGACGCTGGATGCCAAGTATGCCATCATGAACGGTCTTCCTCACAGCGCGGAGCAGCTCGCCGCTTGGCAGGCCGTGGTGGCCATCGCAGATCATTTCAAATCAGCTGATAAAGTGCTCATCTCACTGCCGATGTGGAACTTCGGCATCCCCTACAAGCTGAAGCATTACATCGACCTTCTCGCCCAACCCGGCCTCACCTTCAGCTTCACGCCCGAGGAGGGCTACAAGGGCTTGGTCACTGGCAAACCTGTGGCCGTGATTTATGCTCGCGGGGGTGCTTATGCGCCCGGCACTGGCGCCGAGGGGTATGATCAGCAGAGCGTTTATTTGAAACTGGTCCTGGGCTTCATCGGCTTCACCAACATTCAAGAGATCTTCGTCGAGCCGACCCTCGCCGGTCCCACGGCCAAGGACGAAGCCGTGGCCACTGCCTCAGGTGCTGTCAGCAAGCTCGCCGTCTCCTTTTAATCGCCCCCACCTTGTTCATGAGCACTGTCCCATCACCACTCCTCGGCAAAGTTGCCGTCGTCACCGGAGCCTCCAAAGGCATCGGTGCCTCCATTGCCAAACACCTCGCCGCCGCAGGTGCGTCAGTCGTCGTCAACTATGCCTCCAGCCGTGCGGGTGCCGATCAAGTCGTCTCTGCGATTCTCAGCGTCGGTGGCAGGGCGGTGGCGGTTCAAGCCGATGTCGCCAAGCAGGCTGACATCGAACGGTTGTTCGCTGAAACGAAAGCGGCTTTCGGGCAGCTCGACATCCTGGTGAACAACGCGGGCATCTACGATGGCGAACCGCTCGGTCAGATCACCGAGGAGAGCTTTCATCGGCATTTCAATCTGAATGTCCTCGGCCTCATCCTGACCACTCAGGAGGCATTGAAATCGTTTGGTCCCGAAGGTGGCAGCATCGTCAACATCAGCTCCATCGTCAGCACCCTCTCGCCTGCCACCACAGCTGTTTACAATGCCACCAAGGCAGCAGTGGATAATCTCACGCGCACCTTTGCCAAAGAACTCGGCGCGCGAAAAATCCGCGTCAATGCGGTCAACCCTGGCCCGATTGAAACCGAGGGCACGCATTCAGCGGGCATGGTCGGCCCCTTCCAAGCTTTCGCGGCCATCACCCCACTCGGACGCATCGGGCAGCCGGACGATATCGCCCCAGCGGTGGTGTTTTTTGCCTCCCCCGCTTCAGGCTGGATCACAGGTGAGACGCTCTATGTCACCGGCGGTCTGCGCTGATCCGTAAACCGACTGTTCTCTCCCGCCATGAGTTACGATCTCCTTGTCATCGGTGCCGGGCCTGCCGGGTATGTGGCAGCCATCAAGGCGGCCCAGCTCGGCAAAAAAGTCGGCGTGATTGATAAGGAGCGCAACGGCGGCACCTGCAACAACTGGGGTTGTATTCCAGCCAAAGCCCTGCTGAAAAACGCGGAGGTCTATCAAACACTGACTCAACGCGCAGCTGAGTTTGGCCTGCGCTTTGACGGGGTCGGTTATGACTGGTCACACATCATCCAGCGCTCGCGCCATGTGGCCGACAAAGGCGCGTCAGGCGTGGACTATCTCTTCCGCAAACACAAGATCGACTCCATTCGTGGGATGGCCCGTCTGGATCGTCCAGGCGAGGTGATCGTGACCGATGCCGAAGGACAGGAAACCAGCCATCAAGCGGCAAAGATACTTATCGCCACCGGTTGTGTCTCCAGGCCTCTGCCTGATCTGCCCTTCGATGGTAGCCGTGTGATCAGCTCCAAAGAAGCCCTGGCTTTGAAGGAACAGCCGGAGAGTGTCATCATCCTCGGAGCCGGAGCGATCGGCGTGGAATTTGCCTATTTCTTCAACGCCTTCGGCACCCAGGTCACACTGGTGGAGATGCAGCCGCAGGTATTGCCGGTGGAAGACACGGAGGTCTCGCTGGCCTTGGAGAAAGCCTTTTTGAAACAGGGCATTCAGATGCGTCTGAATCATCAAGTGACACAAACCCAAGTCAGCGAGGCTGGCGTGAAAGTGACCGTCAGGAATGCCTCCGGTGAAGCCTGCACGCTGGAGGCTGAGATGCTCCTGGTCGCCATTGGCATTGCCCCATTGCTGCCAGGCGGTGCCATGAAGCCTGCACTCACGGAACGCGGTTACATCCAGACGAATGACCGCTACGAAACCTCGCTTCCGGGTGTGTATGCCGCAGGCGACATCATCGGTCCGCCCTGGCTGGCCCATGTCGCCAGCTTCGAGGCTGAAGAGGCGATCAAAGGCATGTTCACGAATCACCAACCCAAGAAAGTCAGCGTCTTCCCCGGCTGCACTTACTGCATCCCGCAAGTGGCCAGCCTAGGCCTCACGGAGCGCGCGGCGAAAGCCAAAGGCGTGGCCTTCAAGATTGGCAAGTTTCCTTTCATGGCCAGTGGCAAGGCCCGTGCGATTGGAGATACCGAAGGCTTTGTGAAGCTCATTGTTGGTGAGCGTCATGGCGAGATTTTAGGAGCTCACATCATCGGTCCTGAAGCCACTGAACTGTTGGGTGAACTCGGTCTCGCCATTCAGGGCGAGTTCACCCTTGATGACATCGAAGCCACCATTCACGCCCATCCCACCTTGAGTGAATCCATCCGCGAAGCCGCCGAAGTGGCTGCGGGTCATCCGGTTCATCTCTGATCACCCGTCTTTCCATCCCTCCACTGAATATGAATACCTCCCTGTTAGGCCTTACACCCTTGGGTGCCATCCATACCGTCATCAGTCTGGTCGCGCTCGCGGCTGGAACCTTCGCGTTGATTCGCGATCATCAAATCACCTTGAAGAACTCGACAGGACGGCTGTATGTGATCACGACCGTGCTAACCTGCCTCACGGGGTTTGGCATTTTTGAGCATGGTGGATTCGGAGCCCCTCACGCGCTGGGCATCATTACCCTACTCGTGCTGGCACTCGCCTCAGTGGCGGAGAAGGGGGATCTGTTTGGCCGTTCATCCGCTGCTGTGGCGGTGGTTAGTTATTCCGCCACCTACTTGTTTCACTGGATTCCCGCCATCACTGAAACCACCACTCGCCTGCCTCTTGGTGCGCCGCTCATTGTCGATCGTGAAGGACCCGAGCTACAGGCTGTCAGCGGCATCCTGTTCGTGTTGTTTCTGATCGGTGCTTTCCTGCAAGTGCGGCGACTGCGGGCTTGATGCAGTGAGTCTGCTTTTTGTTGGATTGCGCTTTGTCTTTGTCGGTTTCGCTTGGGCAACGCGCTTGATGAAGATTCAAGATTGGTGAAAAAAACATGTCACAAAAATACTGAAGGTGATGGCCTTGAAATCGCTGCTGTTTTCGGACTGTGACATGGTTCTGATTTCATCTCATGGCCTCATGTGATGGCCCTGGCTCAGCTTGAAACATTTAACGTTCATCATTCATGCCTATCCTTTGTTCTCTGGGTTCCAAAATCTTCTTGTTCGGACTGCTCGTCACGCTGGCATCTTGCCGTCCACCTGCTTCAGCACCGCCGCCCGCACCACCGCCGCCGCAGGTCACGGTGGTGGAGGTGATTCAAGAGGAAGTCGTCGAGTGGGATGAATACACGGGCAGGTTGGATGCCAAGGAGAGCGTTGAGATTCGTGCCCGAGTCAGTGGTTATTTGGACAAGATTCATTTTCAGGAAGGCAAGATCGTCAAAGCAGGTGATCTTCTTTTTACCATCGATAAGCGACCCTATGAGGCTGAGTTCGCAGCCACGGTGGCGGAAAAAGAGCAGGCGCAAAGTCGTGCGGATCTAGCTCAGGCAGACTTTGAGCGCGCTCGCAAATTGATCGAATCCAGAGCCGTTTCTCAGGAAGATTTCGACACTCGGGCCAAAGCTGCTGCGGAGGCTCGTAGTGCGGTGAAGGCGGCGGAGGCAAGACTGGCGATTGCTCAATTGAATCTCGACTTCAGCGAGGTTCGCTCGCCCATCTCAGGCCGCATTGGGCGTGCCCTGGTCACGCAGGGGAATCTCATCATTGGAGGCACGGCAGGCACCACTTTGTTGACCACCGTCTTCTCGGTCGATCCTGTCTATGCCTACGCCGATGTGGATGAGCGTGCCTCTCTCAAATACCGCCGTCTCGCTGCAGCTGGAAAACGTGAAAGCGCGGTCACGACCCGGATTCCTTGTGAGATGGGCTTGTCGGATGAACAGGGTTTTCCTCATGCAGGGTTCATTGATTTCGTGGACAATCGCATCAATGCCAGCAGTGGCACCGTGACCGCACGTGCGGTGTTTGACAATGCTAGCGGGCTGCTCTCTCCCGGCATGTTTGTGCGAGTGCGAGTCCCCGGCAGTGGTAAATATCAAGCGGTGCTCATTCCCGAGCGTGGACTCGCCACCGATCAGTCACAGCGTTTTGTGTATGTGGTGGGTGAGGATTCAAAGGCACAATTCCGACCGGTCAAACTCGGGCCCATGATCGATGGACTACGCGTTATCACCGAGGGGCTGAAGGTGGGTGAAAAAGTCATCACGGAAGGTCTCATCAACGTGCGACCGGGGTCCCCGGTGACAGCGATGCCAGCGACTGCAACCCCCGCACCTGCCGTCACCCAATGAACTTCGCCCAGTTCTTCATTCATCGGCCCGTCTTTGCAGCAGTGCTCTCGATCATCACGCTGCTGCTGGGCACGATCGCCATGTATCAACTGCCCGTGGCTCAGTATCCAGAGGTTGTGCCGCCCACCGTGGTGGTGCGCGCTGTGTATCCAGGCGCGAGTCCGAAGGTGCTCAGTGAAACGGTGGCCACGCCCATCGAACAAGAGGTCAATGGTGTGGAGGACATGCTCTACATGTCCAGCACGAGCACGACCGACGGTGTCATGTCTCTGACCGTGACGTTCAAGCTGGGTACCGATCTGGACAAGGCGCAGGTTCTTGTGCAAAATCGCGTGAATCTTGCGCAACCCAAGTTGCCAGAAGAGGTCCGGCGCATCGGCGTCACGGTGACCAAACGATCTGCCGATTTGTCGATGGTGGTGCATTTGACCTCACCCGACAAATCGCGCGATGAACTCTATGTCGGCAATTACGCCTTCCTTCAGATCAAGGACCAACTCGCTCGCATTCCAGGTGTGGGTGAAGTGAATGTCTTTGGTGCGCGTGATTACTCCATGCGTCTCTGGTTGGACCCAGAGAAGATGGCCAATCTCAATCTCACAGCTACCGATGTGGCACGGGCAGTGCGTGAACAAAATGTGCAGGCTGCGGCAGGTGTGATCGGTCAACCTCCCGTGCCAGCGGGGACGGTGGACTTTCAGCTTACCATCAACACACAGGGGCGCTTGATTGAAGAGGAGCAGTTTGCCAACATCATCATCAAACAAGGTAATCAAGGGCAGGTCACGCGGCTGAAAGATGTGGCTCGAGTGGAGCTTGCGGCTCGTGATTATTCTTTGGCCTCGCAACTCAGTGGCGAATCCGCAGCGGCCATGGTGATCTTTCAGCTTCCAGGGTCGAACGCCATCGAGACCTCTCGCCTTGTTCGTGAGCGCATGGAGCAGCTCAAGAAGGATCTGCCCTTTCCCACTGGGCTGGATTACAGCGTCGTTTATGACACCACCGTCTTTGCCAGCGAGTCGATCAATGCTGTGATTCATACGCTGCTGGAGGCCATCGTATTGGTGGTGCTTGTGGTGATCATCTTTTTGCAGAGCTGGCGTGCCTCCATCATTCCGCTGTTGGCCGTTCCGGTGTCCTTGATCGGCACACTGGCTGTCATGCAGGCGCTGGGGTTCACCTTGAACAATCTCTCCCTCTTCGGACTCGTGCTTGCGATCGGTATTGTGGTGGATGATGCCATTGTGGTGGTCGAAAATGTGGAGCGGAACATTGCCAATGGTTTGTCTCCTATCGCAGCCACGGAACGGGCCATGAAGGAGGTGAGTGGACCCGTCATCGCCGTGGCCCTGGTGCTCTGTGCGGTCTTCATCCCCACAGCCTTCATCAGTGGTATCACAGGACAGTTTTATCGACAGTTCGCGCTCACGATTGCCGTGTCCACCGTGCTTAGTGCCTTCAATTCACTCACCCTCTCACCAGCCTTGAGTGCCATCTTGCTCAAGGGGCATCATGCCAAGCCGGATCTGCTAACGCGGTTGATCAACTTTTTGTTCGGCTGGTTCTTCAAGCTGTTCAATCGTGGTTTTGACTTTGCCATCCAGGGGTATGCCAAGACGGTGGCCGTGTTCTGTCGCCGAACACTCATTGTGCTGCTGCTGTATGGTGGCCTGCTGTTTCTCACGGGTAAGCTCTTTCAAGCTGTGCCCTCTGGATTCATACCGTCCCAAGACAAAGGGTTCCTGCTCGCCTTTGCTCAGCTGCCTGAAGGGGCCAGTCTGGAGCGCACGCAGAAGGTTATCACTGAAGCTGGACGTTTGGCTCGTGAGGTGCCCGGCGTGACCACAACGGTGGAGTTTCCCGGCTTCAATCCTCTGGTTGGTGCCAATTTGCCAAATGCCGGTGCGATGTACATTACGCTCGATGACTTTGCCAATCGCCAAGGCAAACCGAATCTGAGTGCGGATGTGATCATGGGCCAGATCTATGGCAAATTCACGGCCATCCGGGATGCGCGTGTGCTGGTGCTGCCACCACCGCCGGTGAGCGGTCTGGGCAACAGCGGCGGCTTCAAGATGATGGTGCAAGACCGAACCTCGCTCGGCCTCACACCGCTGGCAGGTGTGGCCTTTCGCATGATGGTGAATGGCAGTCAGACACCGGGTTTGGCGGCAACTTTTACCACCTTCACCACGAATGTGCCGCAGCTTCAGGTTAATGTGGACCGCACCAAAGCAAAGAGCATGGGCGTGGCGCTGAACGATGTTTATGAGACGCTGCAAATCTGCCTGGGCAGTTTGTATGTGAACGATTTTAACCGCTTTGGTCGCACCTACCAAGTCACCGCACAGGCCGATAGCGCCTATCGCATGAAACCGGACGATATTCGCAAACTGCGCTGTCGAAACGCAGCTGGTGAGATGGTTCCGCTTGGCACACTCGTCGAGATCAAAGAGATCACTGGCCCTGACAATGTGGTGCGCTACAACATGTTCCCGGCCGCTGATTTTAATGGCATCCCACTGCCTGGAGTCAGTAGTGGCGAGGCTGTTGAAATCGCAAAAGGGTTGTTTGAAAAAGAAGCCCTGCCCGGCATGGGCTTTGAGTGGACGGAACTTACCCTGCAGGAGCAGCTGGCGGGTAACACGCTCATCTACATCTTCCCCCTTTGCGTGCTGCTTGTCTTCCTGACGCTGGCCGCGCAATACGAAAGCTGGAGCCTGCCTCTGGCCATCATCCTCATCGTGCCGATGTGCCTGCTCAGCGCCATGGCGGGTGTATGGTGGATGCGCATGGATAACAACATTTTCACCCAGATCGGTCTCGTGGTGCTCGTTGGTCTTTCGGCAAAGAATGCCATCCTCATCGTCGAGTTTGCTCGTCAGTTGGAGGATGAGGGCAAGGGCATCGTTGAGGCCGCTGTGGAAGCCTGTCGTTTACGATTGCGACCCATTCTGATGACCAGCTTTGCCTTCATTCTCGGGGTGCTGCCGCTGGTGATCGCGGAGGGGGCTGGCGCGGAGATGCGTCGCGCGCTCGGCACGGCGGTCTTCTACGGCATGATCGGAGTCACCTTTTTTGGCCTGCTGCTCACTCCGGTTTTTTACGTCGTCATTCGCAAGCTGAGCACTCGCTTCGAGCGCAAGCCAGCAGCAGAAATCTCCACGCATTCATGACCATGCACAGTCTCTGTTTCATCCCGGTCCTTTTGCTTGCTTCCTGTGCGGTTGGACCCAACTACCACGCACCTGAAATCCTCACGGCTTCGCGTTTTCGTTCCAGTGCCTCAGGCACCCTGGCGGCACCTCCGAATGAAGCTGATCTGCAATCCTGGTGGCGGCGTTTTGGCGACGCCAAACTGAACGACCTCATCGCTCAAAGCATCACCAACAATCAGGATGTGAAAGCGGCGATTGCTTCCATCAAAGCCGCACGCGCAGCACGCAACGTCTCACGTTTCGACTTCGCACCCATCATCACTCAGGGCTCCAGTTACACCAACAGCCGCTCCGCAGGCTTCAATCTGCCTGCGGGATTTCCGCGTGACATTGAAACCTTCGATACAGGTTTTGATGCCACTTGGGAGCTCGATCTGTTTGGCCGTGTGCGGCGCAATGTGGAAGCTGCTTCAGCCGATCTCGCGGCTGCCGAAGCTGTGCGCGATGACCTGCTCGTCTCTGTGACCGCTGAGACAGCGCTCAGCTACATGGAACTGCGCGGTTTGCAAAATCAGCTCGATGTCGCTCGCCGCAATGCCGAGAACCAACGATCCACCTTGGAACTTACCAACAAGTTGTTGGATGGTGGTCGCGGCACAGATTTGGACATCTCACGTGCCCAGGCTCAGCTCAGCACCACGCTCGCTACCATTCCGCCGCTGGAGGGTTCGATTGCCAAAGCTTACCATCGGCTCGGGGTGCTCACCGGCCAGACGCCCGATGCCCTGCGCGGACGTTTGAAACTCGCACCCCTGCCTTCACGGTTTCCTAGCATTCGGCTGGGTGAACCCGATGCACTCTTGCGACGTCGCCCAGACATTCGTGCGGCTGAACGTCAACTCGCTGCAGCCACTGCCCGCATTGGAGTTGCCACGGCCGATTTGTTTCCACGTCTCACCGCCAATGGCGGCATCGGCTTCACCGCAGGCACTTGGAATGGACTGGGCAACAATGGTGCTGACAACTTTAGCTTTGGTCCGAACATTCAATGGGCCTTTCTCGATAGCCCTCGTCGTCTTCAACTTGTCAAGGCCGCAGGCGCACGCACGGAAGCGCGACTGGCCGTTTACCAGCAGACGGTGCTGCTTGCATTGGAAGATGTGGAGAATGCGGTCACGGATTATGGCCGCGAACAGGCCCGGCGCAATCATCTGGCTGATGCCGTGCAAGCCAGTGCCAAGGCAGCCACGCTGGCTCGTCAGCGCTTCGACAAAGGTGCGGCTGGTTTCCTTGAAGTGCTCGATGCCGAGCGCGTGAAGCTTCAAGCCGAAGCCGCGCTCGCTGATAGCCAAACACGCACGGCGACGCATTTGATTACTGTCTTCAAAGCGCTCGGCGGAGGCTGGAGTGGAGACGGGAAAGACAAGTGAGTGTTGAATTTCATAGGCTCATGATCGTGAGCGTGAGAGCATACGCGCTGTGCATCCTGAGACAAACAAGGCGGCATTGGCTGCAATGACCGATTCATCGAATCATACGCTGGTAAAGAAAGTCACCCTTTGCCGATCCAACGTTTAAACTTCATCCGATGAGCAAACCCATTCATTCTGCTGTTCGCATTGGTCACGTCCATTTGAAGGTAGCAGATCTTGAACGCTCACTCACCTTTTATTGTGGCGTTCTCGGCTTTCAGCTCACGCAACGCTATGGCATGCAGGCAGCCTTTGTTTCTGCGGGGGGCTATCATCATCACATTGGTCTAAACACTTGGGATAGCCGAGGTGGAAAGGCTCCTGCTCCTGGAAGGACCGGTTTGTATCATGTGGCCATTCTTTATCCTAGCCGCCTTGAGCTTGCTGATGCGCTGCGTCGGCTCATGGAGCATGGGATTCCACTTGATGGAGCCTCTGATCATGGGGTGAGTGAGGCAATATATTTGAGCGACCCTGATGGAAATGGTCTTGAGCTCTGTGTCGATCGCGATCCTGCTGAATGGCCTCGGGATGCGCAAGGTGAGCTCGCCATGACCACGGGTCCACTCGATCTCAAGGCACTGCTCAAATCCAAAGACGGCTAAGATAGAAAATGAAGCCTAGCCTTTCTAGGCGGTGTTTCAGACAGCTCCCTCAGACTGGAAAGCCGATCAGATAAACGATGATTTCCCCCAACCAAAGCAAACAAACCATACCAAACCACACACGCATCATGAGCCACTACCACAAACTCTACACTGCCGAAGATACCGCTGTCGTTTTCATTGACCATCAGCCGCAGATGACGTTCGGCGTCGCCAATATCGACCGTGCCACCTTGATCAACAACGTCACCCTGCTCGCTAAGGTCGCCAAGATCTTCAATGTGCCCACGGTCCTGACCGCAGTCGAAACTCAAGGATTCTCAGGATACATCTGGCCGCAATTGCTTGATGTTTTTCCAGGTCAAGCGGTCGTCGAACGCACCAGCATGAATTCGTGGGATGATGCGGGCTTCCGTGCCGCAATTGAAGCCACGGGCAAAAAGAACATCCTCATGACAGGTCTCTGGACTGAAGTGTGTGTCACCTGGCCGACGATCGAGATGATCGCCGCTGGATACAACATTTACGTTGTGGAGGATTGTTGCGGTGCCACCTCTCCTGCTGCCCATGAGGCCGCTTTGAGCCGCATGGTGCAGGCTGGTGCCACCCGTGTGACGACGATTCCTGCTCTTCTTGAGTTCCAGCGTGATTGGAAAGATCACACACATTACGATGCGCTGATGGATGTCCTCAAACAACAAGGCGGAGCTTACGGTGTGGGGGTCGAATATGCTTACACCATGGTTCACAAAGCCCCGCAATCGGCGCGGGTCCCCCAAGTGGTGAACGGTGGGTTGGGCCATTGATTCACAATGGAGAGGTGGAATGACATCTGCACTGGAGGGTAATACTTCCTCGGTCATTCCCCTCTCTTTACCATTCCCATTATGAGCATCCATGTTGCCATCACACGTCGCGTTCGCCCTGATTCCGAAGATGCCTTTCAGCACTCGTTGGCTGAGTTTTTTCGTGCCTCCTTTGAACACCATGGAGTGCTCGGTGTGAGCATGATCATTCCACCGCCTCATGCAGCGACACGTGAATACGGGATCCTACGCACCTTTGCTACGGTGGAAGAGCGAGATGCTTTTTATCAATCTCCGATGTATCGAGAATGGGAGGAGCGGGCTAAAACCATGACGGAGGGTGAAGCCGTCTATCGTGATCTCCATGGTTTGGAGGCATGGTTTAATCAGCCTGATCTGCCGCGCCCACCACGATGGAAACTTGCGGTTGCAACGCTTATCGGGGTTTATCCAACAAGTTTGTTGTTGAGCAATTTCGTTGGGCCTCACTTGCACGAGGTGCCCAAAGTTTTCGCCACGCTCATCTCGGCCAGCTTGATGGTGATCGCCTTGACCTGGATGGTGATGCCCACCGTGACCAAGCTCCTGCATCGCTGGTTGCATCCGGATGCTTAGCCCAAATTTCGAATTGGATCTGAGAATCATCGACCAAGCCAATCATGCCCACTCGCCGCCAGTTTCTTCAAAGTTCGGTTAGCCTCTTTCCCGCCACCGCCATGTCCCTCGATACCACCACAAAAGCCGATCTCATCCTTTACAACGGTCACATCACCACGCTGGATCCCGCTTACCCAGAAGCTTCGAACATCGCGATTGGGGGTGGCCGCATTCTTGGGGTCGATGAAGGGGAGGAGTATGCGGACATCTCAACACCACAGACAAAGCGCATTGATCTCAAGGGGCGTCGAGTGGTGCCTGGACTCTACGACTCACATTTGCACGTCATTCGGGGGGGCTTGAATTACAACCTCGAGCTGCGCTGGGACGGTGTGCCCTCACTCTCGGATGCCCTGCGAATGCTGAAGCTTCAAGCCGACCGCACGCCTGCTCCGCAGTGGGTGCGGGTGGTCGGAGGATGGAGCGAATTTCAATTCAAAGAGAAGCGCTTGCCCACCCTTGATGAACTCAATGCGGCGGCGCCTGATACCCCGGTTTTCATTCTGCATCTCTATTGCCAGGCGATGCTGAACCGAGCGGCTTTGAAAGCGGTCGGTTATGACAAAAACACGCCCAATCCTCCCGGTGGCGAAATCCAGCGCGATAAGAATGGCGAACCCACCGGATTGCTCATCGCTAAACCCAATGCGCTCATCCTTTATGCCACGCTGGCCAAAGGTCCGAAGCTGCCAATCGAGTATCAATACAACTCCACGCGCCACTTCATGCGCGAGCTGAATCGCCTCGGTCTCACCAGCGTGTGCGATGCAGGCGGCGGATTTCAAAATTACCCCGATGACTATGAAGTCGTCACTGAGTTGCACAAACGCGGCGAGCTGACCCTGCGCATCGCCTACAATCTTTTCACTCAAAACAAGGGCGGCGAGAAGGCCGATTTCCAGCGCTGGATTGACATGACCAAACCCGGCAGTGGTGACGACTACTATCGCGTCAATGGCGCGGGTGAAATGTTGGTGTTCAGTGCAGCAGACTTTGAGGACTTCCTCGAGCCTCGCCCTGATCTGCCACCCACACTCGAGACCGATCTCAAAGACGTCGTTACCCTCCTGGCGGAGAACAAATGGCCCTTCCGTCTGCACGCCACCTATGACGAAAGCATCACTCGATTTCTCAATGTCTTCGAGGATGTCAATCGTCATGCGCCACTCAATGGCCTGCACTGGTTCCTCGACCACTGTGAAACCATCAGCGACCGCAACATGGAGCGCGTCAAAGCCCTTGGCGGTGGCATCGCTATTCAGCATCGCATGGCCTTTCAGGGCGAGTATTTTGTGAATCGTTATGGCAAAGCTGCGGCTGAACGCACGCCGCCCGTGCGCCGCATGTTGGAGATGGGCGTGCCCGTTGGTGCAGGCACGGATGCAACACGTGTGGCGAACTACAATCCCTGGAATTCGCTCTACTGGTTGGTCAGTGGCAGGACTGTCGGCGGCCTCAATTTGTATCCAGACAAGAATCGTCTTAGCCGCAAAGAAGCGCTGCAACTCTACACCCAGGGCAGCGCATGGTTCAGTCGCGATGAAGAAGCCAAAGGCACGCTGAAACCTGGCCAGCTCGCCGATCTCATTGTGCTCAGTGACGACTACTTTCATGTGCCTGAGGAAGAGATCAAAGACCTCCACAGCGTGTTGACCATCCTTGGTGGCAAGCCCGTTTGGGCTGAGGCCGAGTTCAAAGATCACGCGCCTACCGAACTGCCTGTGACGCCTGATTGGAGTCCTGTCGCCCAATTCGGTGGTTATGGCGCTCCCGGCTTCACCAAGGCCGAACGCAGCATCAGCTTCGGCCCGAAAGCTGCGCCCTTGTTGAATCGCAGTGGCAGCCAAACGGTCCTGCCTCCACTCAGTCAGCTTTGGGGCAGTGGCTGTGATTGTTTTGCCTTTTAAATGACACGATCCCATGAAAACAAACCTCGGAATCCCTGATAAAGCGCGTGCCCAAATCGCAGTTCTTTTAGCCAAGCTACTTGCCGATGAATACATTCTACTGACGAAGACTCGGAATGCGCATTGGAATGTGGAGGGACCGGATTTTCATGCGATGCACGGGTTCTTCGAAAATCAGTATGAGCAGATTGATGAATCCGTGGATGAGGTGGCGGAGCGCATTCGGGCGCTCGGGCACGGAGCTCCAGGATCGCTGGCGCAAATGCTGAAGCAGACGCGACTGAAGGAAATCACCCAACACATGACCCGCAGTTCGGACTTCATTGAGGTTCTGCTTGAGGATCATGAGTCGATCATCCGCAGTTTGCGTGAGGATGCGCCAAAGTGCGCGAAACTGGGGGATGACGGCACGAATGATTTCCTGGTCGGGCTGATGGAGGCGCATGAGAAGATGGCTTGGATGCTGCGGGCTTCGCTGGCCTGAGGCTGTGCGGTGCTTTTTTTCGTGGAGGAGCCGCTCTGTGACACTCTCTGCTGGCACGAGGCAGGAGAGCCGCCATGATAGGAGCAATGGCGCCGCGTAAAGAAGTCACTCTGTCCCTGTTCTCGTTCCTCTTCCTGGTGATCCTGGCCTTGGGGCTGGGTTCGTTTTATCGGTTTCCAGGTCTGGAGCGGCGGCCAATGCACACGGATGAGGCGATCTTAGCCGTGAAGCTGAGCGACTTTTGGCAGACTGGGCATTTTCAATACGATCCCAAGGATTTTCATGGCCCGGCCCTGCATCAGGTGAGTTGGCTCTGGGGAAAAGTGGCGGGCTGGGGAGACCCCATGACGTGGACGGAATCCGATCTGCGCTTGGTGTGTGTGCTCTGCGGCATGGGGCTGCTGTTGGTGACGCTGCTGTTTGCAGATGCGCTGGGCCGCTTTGGCACGGCGATGGCGATGCTGATGTGCGCGGTCTCGCCAATGATGGTTTTTTACAGTCGCTACTTCATCATGGAGATGCTGCTGGTGCTGCTGGTGGCTTTGATGCTGGGGTGCTTTTGGCGGTATTCGCAGAATGGCACGCGGTTGTGGCTACTGCTGGGCGGTTGCGCACTGGGTTTTCAGCATGCAACCAAGGAGACCTTCGTGTTGAATGTGGGAGCTGCGGTGGCGGGTTGGGCTGTGGCGCGAGTTTTGGTCGGTGAATTTCAGCCGAGAAAGGGCAATGGCCTGAGCCTCGGACCTGCGCGCCTAAAGGGGCGTCCGGCGCGCCCTTGGCTCTGGGTGCTAGTGCCAGCTTTGCTGATCTCCGTGGCGGCTTTTTCAGGGTTATTCAGAGACTGGACGGCCGTGAAGGACAGTGCGCTGACTTACCTGAACTACCTGGAGCGCAGTGGTGGAAGTGGGCACGAAAAACCCTGGCACTATTATCTGAGTCTAATTTTCTGGCGAAAAGACACCTTGGTCTGGTCGGAGGCGATGATCGGTGGGTTGGCCGTGATTGGCATGATCTACAGCATCGTGGGCGAGTTTAAAAACACCGGACGCCAGGCCTTTTTGGTGTTTCTCTCGGTTTATGCGCTGGTGCTCTTCGCGGGGTATTCGCTACTGAGCTACAAGACACCGTGGTCCATCCTGTCCGGTCAGTATGCGCTGACGCTGCTTGCAGGTCTGGGGGCAGGTGCGGTCTGGTCGGGGATTTCCAATCGCTTTTTCCGCCTGCTTTGGAGCTTTGCTCTGACGGTGGGGCTGTATCATCTTTGTTATCAGACCATGCTGGCGATCGGAAATTACCGCGCTGACCAGCGCAATCCCTATGTCTATTCGCACACCAGCACGGATCTGCTGCGCTTGGTGGCTGAGGTGCAAAAAGTGGCCGCAGAGCGTGGGGAAGATTTCCAGGCGCAGGTGATCAATCGCGACGCAGGCTGGCCGCTGCCCTGGTATCTGCGCACACTCTCCCGAGTGGGCTATCAAACCACGGTGCCAGAGGAATTGTTCGCGCCGGTGATCATCGCGGATGCTGACCTGCAACCGCTGGTGCAGGCGCAACTGGCTGGCCGTGAGTATGAGGAGCGTGGACCGTATGGACTGCGCCCAGGAGTATATCTAACAATGTTTGTTGCGAAACCGAAGCCACCTCCCGCGACTCCGGTGCCTGTGCTGCCTGTCGAGCCGCCAGCATCTCCGTTGGAGATGTCGCTGCCACCCGCTGGCACGATCTCAGCCCCACCGACCTTTTCTCCCACGCTGCCTGTCTTGCCAGGAAGTCTGCCCCTGTCGCCGCAATGAGCTTGCCGCCGATGCATCGTTTTGAGCATCATGCGATGGCGACGTCGTTTGAAGTCATCATTGCTCAAGAGGATGTTGATCCATTGTATGCCTCGCAGGCCGCTGAGGCGGTGTTTGCGGAGGTGGATCGTCTGGAAGATGAGTTGAGTCGGTTTCGCGCTGGCAGTGACATCTGGCGGCTCGGTCAGTTGAGTTCAGGCCAACGATTATCCGTCTCGCTGGCGGCTTGGGATTGCCTGAGTTTGGCGAAAAGGGTGCACGAGGAGACGGCGGGTGCCTTTGACATCACCATCGGCCCGCTGATGCATCTCTGGCGGGCGGATGACCAGACGCTGCGTGAGCCGGAGGAGTCGCAGTTGGCTCTGGCGCGCGAGGCGGTGGGGTCGCAGCTGTTTGACCTGGATGAGGATGGTTTCTGGGTCACGGTGAAGGCGGATCACATGGTCTTTGATCTCGGTGCCGTTGGGAAGGGGTATGCTCTGGATCAGGCGGTGCAGGTGCTACAGGATTGGAGCATCGACTGTGCGTTTTTGAATGCCGGAGATAGCACCCTGCTGGCTCTGGGCAGCCCTGGAGAAGAGGGTTGGCCGGTTACGCTCGCGGACGGGCAACACGCGCTGGTGCTGCGGGATCGCGCTTTGAGCGGTTCCGGTTTCCTGGTCAAAGGAGCGCACATCATGAACCCGCGCACGCTGCGGCCTGTGCCCGTCAAAGAGAAGCGCAGTTACGCTCTGGCTCCCACCGCAGCGTTGTCGGACGCACTTTCCACGGCCTTCATGATCATGTCACCGGAGGAGATCGCGGCGTTGTGCGCGCGTTATCCTGAAGTGGAGTGGTTGGAAATGTAAAACGGGCAGGCTTGGAGGCCTGCCCGTCTCAAAAACGATGCTGTCAGGAATGAAGGATTATGGCTTGGCCTTCTCGTCTGCTCTGGCCGTGGTCGGCTGCTTGCCGGTCAGTTCCAGGAAGTCACGCAGGATGTGAACGGTTTCCAGCTTGGTCGGCTCAAGGCCGTAAGGGAACTTGGAACCATCGGAGGTGCCCTCTTCGCCGTCGCGATTGGCGGCCATTTTCATGCCGGTGCTCTGCTCACGAGTGAAGGCAGATTCGGGGACGAGTTCTGCGGCATCCACATTGTCAAGAGTCAGGTGGAAGGTCTTGAAGCCGTCGTCTTTGAGTTTCGCTGCCACCTCTTTGGCGCGGGCTTCACGCTCTGCTTCCTGTTTCTCGCGGCGGGCCTTGGTTTCTTTGGAATCGCTTTGGCGCTCGGCCAGATTCAGGCTGGCAGCGTTGCGGTCGATGCGCTCTTTGAGGCGCTTCGATTCATCAAGCACGTATTGGAACTCTGGGTTGGCATTGAGGCGGCTAGTGACGCGATTGCGAAGTTCTTCGAGCGGGTAAGGCTTGCTGCTGACCAGATTGTATTTGCGAGCAGGAATCGTGTCGTAAGGCAATGGGTTCTCGGCCGAGCCTTCGCCGATGTCGAGCACGTCGCGGAGGGAAGGCAGGACGACATCTGGCTCCACACCTTTGAGCTGAGTGGAACCACCGGCGATGCGGTAGAACTTCTGGATGGTGACCTTCAGGTTACCGGCGCGGCTTTTCTCACTGAAGAAAGGCATGAAGCGCTCCACGGGAAGAATGGTCTGCACCGTGCCTTTGCCGAAGGTGGACTTGTCACCGACGATCAGTGCCCGGCGATAGTCCTGGAGAGCCGCGGCAAGAATTTCGGAAGCCGAAGCGCTGGTCTTGTCGGTCAGCACGATCATCGGACCTTCATAGAAAGCCTTGGGATTCTCACATTCACGCCAGGAGATGGAGCCACGCCAGTCTTTGGCCTGCACCACGGGGCCAGCGGGGACAAAGAGACCCGTGAGACGAATGGCTTCTTCAAGAGAACCGCCGCCATTGCCACGGAGGTCGAGGACGAGACCGTCGATTTTTTCCTTCATGAGACGTCCCAGCAGGCGCTGTACGTCATCCGTGGTGCTGACCGTGCCGTCTTCCATGTCGGCGTAAAATGAGGAAAGGTTGATCCAACCGACCTTGAGTTGCTTGCCCATTTCAGAAGGCGTCAAGATCAGCTCAGCATTGGCGAGCTTTTCTTTCAGAGGCACTTCGGCGCGGACAATGGTGATGATTTTGGTGCTCGTTGGATCGTCTGCAGGAACGATTTTCAGGCGCACGCTGCTGCCTTCTTTACCGCGGATCATGTCCACGATCTTTTGCAGCTTCATGTATTTCGTTTCGACAAATTCAGCGTCGCCTTGAGCAACCCCCGTGATTTTGTCATTCAGCTTCAGCTCACCTTGTTTGTCCGCAGGACCGCCGACGACGATGCCCTGGATCTGAGCCACTTCATCTTCGAGGCCGAGCAAAGCACCGATGCCGACGAGCTTGTGCTTCATCTGGATGTTAAAATTGTCCGTCTCATTGACGCTCATGTATTCCGTGTGCGGATCATAGACGGCGGAGAGGCTGGAGAGGAAAAGATCGACCACGTCTTCCTGGTCATTCTCTTCGATGGTTTCGATCAAACGATCGTAGTCTTTGGCAACGCGTTCTTCAGGCGTCAGCTTCTCCTCTTCCTTGGCAGGAGTTTTGGCAGCGACCTTGGTCTCAGGCTTGCCTTCTTCAGGCTTGGTTTCGGTTTTGGCGGATTTTTCGGCCGCTTTGGCTGCCTTCTTTTTGGCTTCTTCGATCTTGGCTTCATCCGCCAGCTTTTCCTGGAGCAGATTGTCTTCGAGGATGTCCATCCAGATTTTGTCCTGCTCCTCTTGATTCTTGGGGTAGGGAGCTTTGTCGCGCTTCAGTTCGATGGTGCGCTTGGAGTCAAAAGTGAACTTGTGTTCTTTGAGCGTCTTTTTGGTGAAAGCGATGCGCTCTTTGACCCGCTGTTTGTAAATGTCGTAAATCTCGATTGCAGGGCTGACATTGCGCATCAGCACATGGTCATCCAGGGTGGTGTTGTATTTGGATTTGAAGCCATCCACGTCCTGTTGAGTGAAGAAAACATGGCGGAAATCCAGCATGTTGAGGTAATTCTCCAGGAGTTTGCCGGACACCTCATCATCGAAGTCGCGATGAGAGTAGTGCTGGCTTTGCAGCATGTAGGCCACATGCATGGCGACTTGGCCGAAATTGGTCTCCGAGCGGGCTGGTGTCGAAGCCAGGGAGAGGACCGCCAAGCCGGCAGCCACTAGGGACGATGAGAAACGAGTCATGGGGTTATGCTCTCTATTTACGCGTTGAAGCGGGAGAATCGTCCGTGATTTTGTCGTTTGCACTCCGAAATGTCCACAGGTTTTCCTGGGGGATTCGGGTTCGATGTGTTGACTGTGGCTCCAGTAGGCTGCGTTGAGAGACGCGTCTGACCTTTCTAAACTACGTTTGCTTGCTCGATCCCAGGCTCGAAAGCCGATGAGATGAAGGGCAGAGCCTAGTAGCGGAGTTGCTTGATCACGGTCTCCGCAGCAGTACGTCCACTGAGCAGCGCCCCATTGATCGAGGCATCCTGGGTGTAGTCTCCACAGCGATAGAGCCCCGGGGCCAGTTCGGTGGGCAGGGGACCATTGCCGAGGCGGAGTTGTCGGCCTTCAGGCAGGGCCTGACGGATCTGGTAGGTGCGCAGGTGCCTCCAGGTGGCTGCGCTGGGGCCGAACCAGGAGACCATTTGATCTCGCACCACCGTTTCGAGCTCGCCACTGCTGGGCGCGCCGATGATGGTGGCGCTGATGAGATGCTGACCGGCGGGCGCGTAATGCGGGGAGACTTTGGAGAGCACACAGGCGTTGTTCACCGGGCCTTTGCCATCGCCATCCAGATGCAGGATTGGTAGGCCGGTGAGAGGCGAGTCCGTGGTGAAATAGAGGCAGGTGGTGCTGCGAGCGGGCAGTGGCTTTTCCATGCTGCCTTCGGGAAGCAGCCGCGCGGCCGCATCTTCGCTGGTGGCCAGGATGATGTGATCGGCGCGCAAAAGTTCGCCAGTGGCCAAAGTGATCTCCCCTGGTCGGAGGGCCGCGATGGGGCTGTTCAGGCGGAGATTGCCGGGCGGGATGCTGATGGCCAATTGATCGGGGATGGCCTGCATGCCATGCGCCGGAATGGCGGCCCCCCCTTTGCTGAACATGGAGTAGAGAAACAGAAACATCCGCGCGCTGGTGCGCAGGTCTTTTTCCAGAAACACACCGCCGAAAAACGGCCGGAAGAAGCGATCAATGAAGTCGGCACTGAAGCCAAAGTCGGCCAAGTAATCTTCGGTCTCGATCTCCAAAATGCGCCGCTCGATCTCGCGAGTGGTAAAGACTTCTTTGCGCAGCACGAGGGTATACCATTTGTCCAGCCAGGAGACAAAGGGGTCACGCGCGTGTTTGATCGCCTCCAGAGGATGCGAAAAGGGGTCCAGCAGGGTGTGGCACTGGCCTTTGAAATGAACCTGCGCGCCACTGTGAAAAGGCTTCAAATGCAGGCCCTCATAATCGAGCACCTTGCGGGCTTCCGGGTAACTGGGCAGCAGGACCTGGAACCCTCGATCAAGGGTGAAGCCTTCGACCAAATCCGAGCGCACTCGACCACCAACGGCGTCGGCGGCTTCAATCAATGTGTAATCCAGACCCGCCTGGGTCAAAAGCCGGGCACAGGCCAGCCCGGAGAGTCCGGCGCCGATGATGGCGATGCTAGGCTGGCTTTTTGTCATTGTGAAATAAGCGCCAAGATGAAGGCAGGATTTCTCTTTGCAAGCTGCACGGCTAGCAGTGTGGTGATCCGATGCAGACAAACTGGAACAAAAAAGTCATGATTCTCGGGTCATCCGGGCGTCTTGGGGGCACGCTGGTGAATCAATATGACCAGCGACATCAGGTGATCCCATGTCGGCGAGTCGAGGTGGATTTGAATCAACCGGAGACCCTGGAGGCGGCACTGGCGGGAGCTGATGTCGAGGTGGTGATCAATGCCGCTGCGCTGACCAGTCCTGATGTCTGCGAAGACGATCCCGAGCAGGCGCGGCGGGTCAATGCGGACTCTCCAGGGCGTATGGCAGCTCTGTGCAGGCAGCGCGGTTGGCGGTTCATTCACCTGAGCACGGACTACGTCTTCGCAGGGCAGGGAAGTGCGCTGCTGGATGAGACCGCGGAAGCCCACCCCGTCAATGCCTATGGACGATCCAAACGCGAGGGAGAGCTGGCCGTGCTGAGCGCGAATCCTGAGGCCTTGGTGGCGCGGGTTTCGTGGCTTTTTGGTCCCCAGGGCGGCGGTATGCCAGAGACCGCGCTTCAGCGTGCTCGGGCAGGTCAGCCACTGGCCTTCATTGAGGACAAATGGAGCGTGCCCACCAGCACGGTGGACATCGCCCAGTGGCTGGAACGTTTGTTCACCGACCTCACGGGAGTCCAGGGGCTGCTGCATCTGTGCAACACCGGCGTGGCGACTTGGCGAGATTACGCGCAGGTTTCTTTGGACCTCGCACATCGGCACGGCTTGCTGGAGCGTGCTTATCCGACCCAAGGCTGTCGTTTGCGTGATTTTCCAGCCTTCAAAGCGGCGCGCCCGCCTTTCACCGTGATGAGCAATGCGCGCCTGGCTTGGCTGCTCGGCATGTCTCCAGACACCTGGCAGGTGGCGCTGGATCGGCACATGGCCAGCCTTGCTCAAAGGTAGGTCTCGTGGGAACTTGAGCGGTGATGAAAAATCTGACCCGTCGTGATTCACTGCGCTTCATCGCCAGCCTGGGAGGCGTGGTGCTCACGCATGACCTCACGGCAGCTGAGAGTGGAGGTTTAAAACCCTCCGCGCTCACCGCAGCCGCCCGCTACTGTGCGGAGCGAAAAAGCTACACGCTGCTGGTGAAGCAACACGGCAAGGTTATTCACGAGAGCTTCGCCAATGGGGGCAAACGCGGGGAACCCCGACGCATCTACAGCGGCACCAAGGGCTACTGGGGACTCGCGGCCATGGCGGCGGTGGAGGACGGCCTGATCCGTCTGGATGAGAAAGTCTCTGCCACTCTACCTCAGTGGTCATCGGGGGGGAAGGAGCGCATCGTGATCGAACAATTGCTGGACTTCACGGCTGGACTCGAGCGCTGTCTGCGGCTGCATGAAGACGGGCTGAAAAATCGCAACGCCCTGGCCATCGAGCGTCCCCTGGTCGGCACGCCGGGCAAAAGCTTCATCTACGGCCCCAGTTGCCTGCAAGTTTTCCACGAGGTGCTGAAGCGGAAATTGGCCGCTAAGAAACGCGTCGAGACCCCCACTCGTTACCTGGAGCGGCGCGTGCTGCGTCCTCTGGGCCTGGGGGCTCAGCGTTACTTGCCCGATGCCAGCGGCAACCCACTGCTCGCAGCGGGATTCTTGCTCAGTGCTGGGCAATGGTCTCGCATGGGCGACCTCATCTTGGCTGCCGGAAATCCGGTGCTGAAGGCAGACTCCATGCGACCTCTGCTTGAGGGCAGCGCCGCCAATGCAGCCTATAGCATGGGTTTTTGGAACAACCGCGCGGCGACCAAGAGTGGCGCCCGAGAGATCGACATCGAAGACCTGCTGGAGCTGGATTGGGATCGCCAAAATTGGAGTCGAGTCTGTGTTTGCAAACAGGCCCCTGCCGACCTCATCGCCTGCATTGGCAGCGGTTATCAGCGTCTCTATGCCGTGCCTTCCCGGGGCTTGGTCGTGGTCAGGCAGGGAATCAACGCACGGTTTTCAGACGGTGACCTGCTGAGGACCTTGTTGGCGTGAAAAAAGATTCACAAAATCATAACTTTGAACTTGCACAGATCAGATCCTGTCCCATCATAGCGGCCCACCAGAAAAGCGGGTGTAGCTCAGTGGTAGAGCACTTCCTTGCCAAGGAAGATGTCGCGCGTTCGAATCGCGTCACCCGCTCCAGTTTTAAAATTTAAAAACTGGCCTATGGGGCAACCCTCATCTCTCGCAAGAATCATGTTTGTCTGGTCAAAGCTATCGTCTGAAAAATGGAGCGATGCCTGGGAGGAACGTTTCGCAGGCAATGAGGCCCTCAGTCTGGTGATCACCACGGTGCCCCACAAAACGACCATTCGTGTGGAGGTCTATGCCAAGAGACAAAAGGATGTCTTGGCCGTGCAGAAGATGTTTGGCGGCAGTGTCCGTGAGATCAAAAATCGCAACTGGGCGGCTCTGTCGAATGAGCCCATGCCGCCGATCCAAGTGCGCGGAAAATTGGTGGTGTGCAGCGCCCGCACAGCGACTGAAGTGGCCAAAGCCACGAAGGAATTTCCGGGCCGGGAAATCATCGCGGTTCCTGCCGACATGGCCTTTGGAACCGGTCACCATGCCACCACGGCGACGGTCCTGCGGATGCTGGTGGATGTGGCGGCTCCGCTGAAAGATCAAAAATGGAAGATGGCCGATTTGGGCTGCGGCAGTGGCATCTTGGCCATCGCCGCGCAGAAGCTGGGGGCGAGCAAGGTCTGGGGCTGTGACTTTGACCCAAAAGCCGTGGAAGTGGCCAAAGAGAATGCGGTGCGCAATGACACGCCCAAGATTCGATTCACCAAGACCGATGTGCTGAAGTGGCAGCCCAAAGAGGCGTATGACGTCGTGGCGGCGAACATCTTTTTTGACATCCTACACGCGGGTTTCCCGCAGATCGTTGCCGCTGTGAAGCCTGGTGGCGTGCTGATGGTTTCTGGAATCTTAAAGACCCAGGCCGATGAATGCCTCGCCGTCGCCAAGAAGCTCGGGATTCGCTGGGATCGCATCGTGAAAAAAGGCAAGTGGGTGAGCGCTTGCGGCATTCGCAGTTAGACCGAGCGGAAGCAGGCTGAGTCGCAAGACCACCCTCATGCTGGGCGTTCCTAGCCTATGTCCAGTCACACCACCAACCGTCGTCAATTTCTCGCTCAGGCCACGCTCGCCGCCAGTGCCTGGGGGTTTCCGGCCATCGTGCATTCACGCTCGCCGAATGCGCGGGTGAACCTCGCTTTCATCGGTGTGGGCGGTCGTGGTGCGGCCAATATCCAATCTCTGGTGGGCGTGTCGCTTTACCCTACGAAGGCCAAAAACGCTGCCCCTGATACCCCGCCGCCGCTACCTCAGGAACCGACCGAAAATGTCGTCGCCATCTGCGATGTGAACGGCATGAACCTGGATCGAGCGGCGGCCACGTTTACCAAGGCCAAGGCTTATCGCGACTTCCGCAAGCTCTACGAGGAGTCGAAGGACATCGACGCCGTTGTCGTCAGCACCACGGAGCACACCCATGCCTATGCCACGCTGCCGGCGCTGCTCATGGGGAAACCGGTTTATTGTGAAAAGCCACTCACGCGCGATGTCGCTGAGGCCCGCTTGATCACGGCGGCGGCAGCCAAAGCTGGTGTCCCCACGCAGATGGGCACCCAAATTCATGGCCAGTCGAACTATCGCCGTGTGGTGGAGTTGATTCAGAGTGGTGCCATTGGAGGCGTCACGGAGGCCCATGTCTGTGTCTCACGCGCCTGGGGTCTGCAGAGTCAGGAAGAAGCCACGCAGAACAAAGACATCGTTTTTGTCAGCGAGCGGCCCCGTGAGGAGCAAACGCCGCCGCCCTACCTCGACTGGGATCTCTGGCTCGGTCCCGCGCCCTATCGCCCGTATCACGAGGTCTATTTTCCGGGACCGAAATGGTATCGCTGGTGGGATTTTGGCAATGGCACCATGTCAGACCTGGGCAGCCACTGGAATGACCTGCCGTTTTGGGCACTGAAATTGGATGCGCCCCTCAGCATCGAGGCCAGTGGCCCTGAACCGCACCCTGAGATCGCCCCGGCCAGCATGTCAGCAACCTATGAATACGGACCGCGTGGGGAGATGCCCGCGTGTCGGATTCACTGGCATCAGGGAAATCGGAAACCAGAGGTCTGGAAAACGGACCCCTTCATCAGCCAATGGAATAATGGCGTCCTGTTCATCGGTGAAAAGGGCATGCTGCTCTCCGACTACAACAAACATGTCCTGCTGCCCGAAGCGGATTTCAAAGACTTCCAACGGCCCAAGCCTTTCATCGCCGATTCCCCGGGCCAGCATGTGGAATGGTTGAATGCCATCAAGCAGGGCACCCCAACCGCCAGTCCCTTCAGCTATGCCGGGCCTCTCAGTGAGGCCAATCACCTCGGCAACGTCGCTTTCCGCGCCGGGCGCAAGATTCTCTGGGATGCCAAGGCGATGCGCATCACCAATGATGAAGCGGCGAATCGCTTCCTGAGTCGTGAGCCACGCGCTGGCTGGAAGTTGGGATGATCCTGGCCTGGGAAAGCGATTTTGATTCGCAACCTCTTCATCGATCTCCCTCATGAAAATCGTCGATCGATGAAAGGAATGGCCTCCGCAGGGCCTTTTCAGGGGTTCGTTTCAGTTTCATTGTCTGGGAAACCGCACAGGGGACTGTGCGGATCCTTTTCCTTTTTACTCCATGCGCCTTCTCCTCCCGTTCCTATTCACTTCCCTGGTCTCCGCCGCTGATTGGTCAGAATTTCGTGGCCCTGACCGCCAGGGCCATGCTCCTGTGACCGGCCTGCCCACAGAGTGGAGCCCTTCGGTGAACAAAAACATTCTTTGGAAGGCTGCCGTGCCTGGCATTGGCTGGTCGTCTCCCCTCGCGATTGGCGAGCGCATTTACCTGACCACTGCCGTGCCCCAGGGGGGCGAGGAAAAGCCGGTCGTGGAGCGCAGCCTGCGTGTGCTCTGTCTTCAGGCGTCGGATGGCAAGATTCTCTGGGACAAGGAGGTCTTTCCACAGACTCAGGATGCCCCAGCCATTCACAAAAAGAACAGCCACGCCAGCCCCACGCCGGTGTTTGAAAATGGTCATCTTTATGTCCACTTCGGTCATCAGGGCACCGCTTGCCTGGATGCGGCTGAGGGCGCGGTGATCTGGACCACGCGCGACTTCGCTTACAAGCCCGTGCACGGCAATGGCGGCAGCCCAGTGATCGAAGGAGACCTGCTCATTTTCAATGCCGACGCCGAGACCGATCCGACGGTGATCGCGCTCGACAAAGCCACCGGTCAGCAGCGCTGGAAATTTCCCCGCGTCAGCAAGGCCAAAAACAAATTCTCCTTCAGCACTCCGCTGGTGATTGAGATGAAGGGACGCCGTCAGCTCATCACGCCTGGCAGTGGGGTGGTCAATGCGCTGGATCCGCTCACAGGCACAGAGATCTGGAAGGCTCGTTACGATCAGGGTTACTCCGTGGTGCCTCGGCCCATCTTTGCTCACGGCATGATTTACCTGAGCACCGGCTATAACAAACCCCTCGCTCTCGCCATTCGCGCCGATGGCACGGGAGACGTCACCGACACGCACATCGCCTGGACGATCGACAAATTCGTGCCGCACAATCCCAGCATGGTCGTCATTGGAGACGAAGTTTATTTTGTCGCTGACAACGGCGTGCTCACCTGTGCCGACGCGCACACGGGGACGGTTCACTACCAGGAGCGCTGCACCGGGCCCATCAGCGCCTCACTCTTGCATGCGGACGGTCGCTTGTATCTTCAGGATGAAAAAGGTCTGGGGGTGGTGGTCCAGCCGGGGAAAACCTTTCGCATCTTGGCGAAAAATGACCTCGCCGAGCGCTCGTTGGCCTCATATGCCGTCATCGAAAACGACTTTCTCATCCGCACCGAGAGCCATCTCTGGCGCATTGGCGTGAAGTGAGTAATGGCTGATGTCATGACTCGCGTTGGCATTGGATATGACGTTCACCCCTTTGAAGCAGGCCGCCCCCTCATTTTGGGCGGGATTGAGATTCCTCACACCCATGGTTTGAAGGGCCACTCGGATGCCGATGTGCTCTGCCATGCCATTGCCGATGCGGTCCTCGGAGCCATGGGCCTGCCTGACATCGGGTTTTATTTTCCGCCCACAGATGCCAGCATCGAAGGCATCTGCAGCCTGCGCATTTTGGAAAAATGTGCCGAGCTCGCTGCGGAGCGAGGCTGGCTCATCAGCAACATCGATAGCACCCTCGTCGCCGAGGCCCCCCGCGTCATGCGCCACGCTCCAGCCATGAAGGAAAAGATCGGCGCAGCGCTGAACATCCCCGCCGATGCCGTCGGGATCAAAGCCACCACCAACGAGCGCATGGGCTTTGTCGGACGTGAAGAAGGCATGGCCGCCATGGCCGTCGCGTGTCTGGAGAAGTGAATCGATCAATTCTCTCTTAGAGCCACGGATCATCGTATTTCTACAGGATTAACAAGAAGGGCAGGATTCACAGGATTTTTGGATTTGTAAATCCTGTCTCCTCCCGTGAATCCTGTATGATTGGGTTGAGAACGAGACAGCCCAGAACCGCACAGAGGACTTAGCACACCACGATCATGAAACTCTTCACCCTCCTGGCCTTGGCCCTCACGCTCACTGCTTCGGCGGCTGAGACTTTGCACATCTACACCTGGGCTGACTACCTCAGTCCTGAGGCGATCCAGTCTTTTGAGGCCAAGCATGATTGCCGGGTCGTGGTGGATACCTTTGACTCCAATGAGACCATGTTCGCGAAGCTGAAAGCAGGCGCGCGTGGTTACGATCTCATCTTTCCCACCAGCTACATGATCCCGCTCATGGAGGCCCAGGGCATGTTGGCGGCATTGGACCACGCTCAGCTCAAAAACCTAGCCAACATCGACCCCACCATCCTCGCCAAGGTCCATGACCGGAGCATGAGACACAGCGTGCCCTACACGCTCGCTGGGGCAGTCATGGCCTATCGAAAGGACAAGCTCAGCAACGTCGAGCCCACCTGGGCCCAGTTCGCCCGGCCTGAGATCCAAGGGCGCATGACCCTTTTGGATGACATGCGTGAGAGCATCGGTGCCGCGCTGCTTTTCCTGGGGCACAGTATCAACACCCGCGATGAAGCCCAACTCGCCGCCGCTCAGGAAGTGCTCTTGGGATGGAAAAAGAATACCGCGAAGTTCGACAACGAAGCCTACAAAGCCGGCATCGACTCCGGTGAATTCCACCTCGTCCATGGCTACAGCGGCGATCTGTTTCAGCTCACCCAGGAAAACCCCAAAGTGACCCTGCTCATCCCGCGAGAGGGCATCATCATGGGTTGCGATGAAATGGTCATTCCCAGGGCCAGCACCCACAGCGCACTGGCCCATGCCTTCATCGATCATCTGCTCACCCCAAAAGTCGCCGCCGAGAACATGGAATGGATGGGATACCTCTGCCCGAATCTGCCCGCTCAAAAACTCGTCTCGCCTGAATTTCTCGCCAACCCTGCGGTCACCATCCCGCCTGAAATCCTGGCCAAAAGTGAGATCATCCAGGACCTAGGGCCTGATCTGGCGAAGTATTCGCGGGTTTGGGATGTGGTGAAGAGGTAGGGTGGGGAGTGATGGAGTGATGGAGTGATGGAGTGATGGAGTGATGGAGTGATGGAGTGATGGAGTGATGGAGTGATGGAAGGATGGAAGGATGGAAGGATGGAAGGATGGAAGGATGGAGGGATGGAGGGATGGAGGGATGGAGGGATGGAAAAGTGGTCCGCAAGTGCGAGGGACGGGGAACCGCACAGAGGACTGTGCGGACTACTTCGCCCTCCTCTCCGGTTCTTTTCTTTCGTCTTCCGTTTGAAGCTTGCCCACTGACCTGAGTGGCGTAGCCTGAGGGCCAGAATGTCTGACCGACCGCTGCCCGCCTCCGAGACCGCCGATCCAGCTCCTGTTCTGGGTCAGATTGCGTTGGTGGCTGCTGCGGGCGCTGTGCTGGGGAGTCGGATGAAAACGGGTGGGTTGGTTTTGATGGCCGGGGCTGCCCTGATGGCCGCACGTCGTCTGGCCGAGGCTGGGACTGAGCCTGCGGAAATCATTCCGACCACGCCGGCGCTGCCTGTATTGACCGAAGAACCCTGCGAGGCCTCGAATCCTTTTCTCGGCAACGAGGGCGAAGAGTGGGCTCCCTTGCCCTCAGATTTGGACGATTCCCCGCCGCCTGCCGAGCCGCGCGAAACCTGGGCTGAACTGCGAGCGGCGCTTTTTCCTACGGTCAGCCCTCCTGTGTCGATCGCGCCGCCGATCGAACCTGTAAGTGAGATCAAGGCGGACGTGGGCAGTTTTCAACCGCCGCCAGCTCCTGAGGAAACGCCCAAGGAGGCCATGCTGCAGCGTTGGGCCGGTTTGAAAGACGCCATGCCGGGATTCGATGCCTCCAAGACAACTTCGCCGCTCGAATCTGCCGAATCTGAGCTTCGATCTGACGAAATCGACCACGAATCCGCCGAATCTGAGCTTCGATCTGACGAAATCGACCACGAATCTGCCGAATCCGAGCCTCCATCTGCCGAAATCGAATACGAATCTGCCGAATCCGAGCTTCGATCCGCCGAATTCGAACCCGAAACTGCCGAATCCGAGCCTCCATCTGCCAAGTCTGAGCTTCCGCCGGAGCTCTTGGCTTTGTTTGGAATGGCCAAGGGCGAGATGACCGTTGCGCCGAGTCCGTTTTCCGCGGCTCAGAAGGGTGTTTTTGACCAGGAACCCTGGATCGAAAGTGTGCCCTCGGAGTTGAATCCCCGTGTGTTTCACAGTCCGGGTTTTGTCCAAAATGCCTCAGCACGCCCACCGACGGGTTCTCTGCTGGAAGCTGCGCCGCAGTTTGTGGAAGAGGAGCCTGAGTCCCTGCTTGAGCCCACGGATGAGGTTTCGTTGATCGCCTCAGAGGGCGTGGTTTTGCCAGATACGATCACCATTCCGGCTGAGATCGAACCTGCGTCCAGTCTCTTGGAGACGCCACCCCACGTGGTTTATGTGGATCCACCGACGCAGAGCTTTCGCCCGAGAGCCCCTTCATCGCCACAGATCATCCCAAAGGCCGGATTCGCCCCAACCAAGGCGGAGACTGAGTCCTACACCGCGACGGATGACATGCTGCCGCGTGCGCCGAATGTGATTCCCCGGGAGGTGAAGGCGAAAAAAAGTTTCTTCGATTGGCTGCGCGAGTGAGCCTGACCACGCTCTGGGCGGATTCCTGCTGTGGCCCCAGTACATCCACCTTGCGCACTTGGCGCCTAGCACTGATTACTGAGGTCATTCAATCCGCTCTGACGCCCCTGTTTTACCGCAATGTTCTCCGCTCTCTCTGACAAACTCGAAGATGCCTTCCGCAAACTGCGCGGTCTGGGCAAGATCAGTGAATCCAATGTGACTGACGCCATGCGGGAGATCCGTCTGGCGCTGTTGGAGGCCGATGTGGACTTCAAGGTGACAAAGGACCTCGTGGAAGCGGTCAAAACCCGGGCGCTGGGTGAAGAAGTCCTCAAGAATGTGACGCCTGGGCAGCAGATCGTGAAGATTTTCCACGATGAGCTGGCCAAGATCCTCGGCGGGGGCGCCTCAGAACTCGATCTCAGTCCTCCGCAGCGCATCTTGATGGTGGGTCTGAATGGCGCGGGTAAAACCACGACTTCGGCGAAGTTGGCTTCCTGGCTGAAAAAGCAGGGCAAACGTCCGTTGCTGATCGCGCTGGACCTTTATCGTCCGGCGGCGGTGACCCAGCTCCAGGTCCTGGGGCAGCAGCTCGGGGTGCCCGTGTGCGTGCCGCCGGTGGGTGAGACGGACGTCGTGAAAGCCACCAAAGCAGCGCTGGTTTGGCTGGAGCAGCAGGGCAGTGGCATCGCCATCTTTGATACCGCAGGTCGGCAGGATGTGGATGAACCCTTGCTGGCGGAATTGAAAAAGGTGCGTGACCTCGTCCAGCCACGCGAGACCCTCCTCGTCGCGGATGCGGCCACGGGTCAGCAGGCGGTGAGTGTGGCCACCAAGTTCCATGAGACCGTGACCATCACGGGTCTGATCATGTCGAAGCTGGACGGGGATGCACGCGGTGGCGCGTTGCTTTCCATGCGTCAGGTCACGGGCTGTCCGGTGAAGTTCATCGGGGTCGGTGAAAAGGTGGATCAACTGGAAGTCTTCCACCCCGATCGCATGGCCCAGCGCATCCTCGGCATGGGTGACGTGGTCAGCCTCGTGGAGAAAGCCGCGCAGGAGATCGATGAGAAGGAGGCGACGAACATGATGCGCCGCCTGGAGCAGAACAAATTCGATTTTAATGACTTCCTGGGTCAGCTCCGATTCATGAAGAAACTCGGGCCGCTGGAGGGTCTGCTGGGCATGATCCCGGGCATGGGAAAACTCAAGGGCATGCCGGGAGTCGATGACAAACGCATGAAGCACGTTGAGGCGATCATTCTCTCCATGACCCCGAAAGAGCGTGCCAAACCGGACATCATCAATGGCAGTCGGCGCAAACGCATTGCCAAAGGCTGTGGTCGCCCGGTGGTGGAGATCAATCAGCTGCTGAAACAGTTCGAGATGATGCGTGGCCTGATGAAGAACAAAGGCGCGATGGCGCAGATGGCAGGTGGCCTTTTTGGCGGTGGGCCTGGCGGCATGGGCGGCGGTATGCCCCAACTACCCAAGGGCATGATGCCTGGAGGCAAGCTGCCGAAGATGAGCAAGTTCGGCAAAGGTTTCCGCCTAGGCGGTTAGTCGCTGAGCGCAGCTCTGGCATCCAAGGATGGGCGGCAAACCCATGAGGAAGTTCGTGGGGCGGAGCCATGCTCGCCGCTTGACCCCAGAGCTGCCCCCACTATCCTCCGCGCCCGCTTTCCCAAGAAAGCCAACCCCTTACACAACACCCTATGAGCACCCCCACCACTCACGATTTCCAGGCCGAGGTGAAGCAGGTCTTGGACATCGTCATCCACAGCCTCTACACCGACCGCGAAATCTTCATCCGTGAGTTGGTCTCCAATGCCGCGGACTCTCTCGAGAAAATGCGCCTGACGCAGCTCACGGAGAACGATGTCTTCGGCGCTGAGTTGCCCCTGGAGATCAGCATCACCACGGATGAAGCGGCCGGCACTCTCACCATCGCCGATCACGGCATCGGCCTGACGCGCGCGGAACTCGTGGAGAATCTGGGCACCATCGCCCACTCCGGTTCCAAGGCCTTTGCCGCAGCGCTGAAAAACGCAGGCAAGGGCGGAGACGCCTCCCTCATTGGCCAGTTCGGTGTCGGTTTTTACAGCGCCTTCATGGTCGCTGAAGAGGTGCAGGTTTACACCCACTCCTGGCGCCAAGACGGCGAGCACCTCGTCTGGTCCAGCACGGGCGCAGGCACCTACACCATCGACGACTCAGCCGATCAGCAGCGCGGTGCACGCATCGTGATCAAGCTGAAGGAAGACGCGCTGGAGTTCTGCCAACCGCAGCGAGTGAAGAGCATCCTCGGCAAGTATTCGAACTTCGTCAGCTTTCCGATCCAGCTCAATGGCGAGCGCGTGAACACGGTGGAGGCCATCTGGCTGAAGAACAAAGACGAGGTCACGGAGGAGCAATACAAGGCCTTCTATCAATTCACCGCGCGTGCCTTTGATGAGCCAAGTTATCGCCTGCATTTCCAAGCCGATGCACCGTTGGTTATCAACGCGCTGCTGTTCCTGCCGGATCAAAACATGGAGTCATTTGGCATGGGCCAGATGGAGCCGAATGTCGGTCTTTACTGCAAGAAGGTCCTTATCGACCCGAGCCCGAAGAAGCTGCTGCCCGAATGGATGCGCTTTGTGCGAGGCGTGATCGATAGCGAAGATCTGCCACTGAACATTTCACGCGAGTCCATGCAGGACAGCGCCCTGGTGCGTAAACTGGGAGAAGTGGTGACGAAGCGACTGCTGAA
>JAIXVB010000667.1 GCA_027483245.1 Verrucomicrobiaceae bacterium
ATCCACGGCGCGTCTGACGCACTCGGCGGTGAGCCTGATCGCGATGCGGTGGGTCCAGAAGATCTCGCCAAAACCATGTATCGCCTGCTCGGCATCAATGGTGAAAAGCGCATCATGTCTGACGGCGCTCGCCCGATCGACATCGTCAACGGTGGGCGCATCATGAACGAGCTGATCGCTTAAATCGCGGAATCCCATTCCTACCAATCAATGAACGGCGCGGATCACCTCCGCGCCGTTTTTTTATGCGCGACCAAGGCTCGCGGCAGCGTCCTGGAGTGCTCCTGACCTCTGGAGCTTTCGTAGGCTAAGAGACACTCGTGAGCGCTAGAGCCTCAGCACACTCCAGAACGCATGATTTGCCTTGCCGATGAGAAGCAGAGAACACGCGGCCAAACGATCACACGCTTGAACAACGGAGCCATCTTCGGCCTCAATTTTTTCTGAAGCGAAATTTTCTCCTCCCAAGCTGCGTATGCATTGCATCATGACCCCTAAAGTCTTCATCTCCGCCCTCCTTTTAGCTGCGGCCAGCTTGGCTCAAGCAGCCTATCCTGAGTTCACTGGAACCAAACCCAATGGCGGCCAGCGTGGCACGGATTGGAAGCTCACCGTCACAGGGAATCGCCTGCAAGATTTCGAAAGCTTGATCTTCTTCTCTCCGGGATTCACCCAGAAGAGCGTGGATAAAGTGGAGAACAACAAGGTGGAAGTGACCGTGGCTGTTGCAGCCGATGTGGTCCCTGGAAATCATCTCCTGCGCATCCGCACGAAATCCGGCGTTTCTCATGCCCGTCAAGTCTTCGTCGGTCCGTTTCCGAACGTGGATGAGAAAGAACCCAACACGGAATTCGAAGCCGCTCAGGTCGTTGGATTCAACCAAACGGTGGAAGGTGTCGTCACCACCGAAGATGTCGATTATTACAAGATCACCGCCAAGAAGGGACAACGCATCAGTGTCGAAGTGGATGGACTTCGTCTGGGTTATGTGACCTTTGACCCTTACATCGCCATCATCGACAAAGATCGCTTTGAGAAGGCTTTCTCGGATGACACCATTTTGCATCGCCAAGACGGCTATTGCTCCTTTGTGGCGGAGTATGATGGCGACTACTTCGTCATGGTGCGTGAGTCCTCCTATCGCGGAGGCGGTAACAATTTCTACCGCCTGCACATCGGTGGATTCCGTCGCCCCGATGTGGTGTATCCCGCAGGTGGCAAGATCGGTTCGAAGACCCCGGTGCGGTTCATTGAAAAAGACAGTTCGTTTGAGGAAGAGGTCCAACTGCCGGCCGATGTGGATCCGGGATTCATGCTGTATTCCAAGACTCAGGAGGCCGCTCCTTCCGGCAATCCTTTCCGTCTGGTGCCCTTTGACAATGCCTTGGAAGCCGAGCCTAACAATGAACAGGCCAAAGCCACAGTGACTCCCACAGGTGAGCCGATCGCTCTCAATGGCGTGATCGAAACTCCAGGAGACATTGACTTTTTCAAGGTGCCCCTGAAAAAAGATCAGCAGGTCGTGCTGCAAGCGTTCGCACAGAGTTTGGGCTCACCCCTGGACAGCGTGGTGAATGTTTATAATGAAAAAGGTGCAAGCCTGGGCGGCAATGACGATGGCGGTGGACGCCGTCGTTTGGACAGCAAACAAACAGTCAAAATCCCTGCCGACGGTAACTACTACGTCCGTGTGACAGATCACCTGGAGCGTGGCGGGCCTAACTACGTGTATCGGATCGAACTGATCGCAAGTCAGCCTGAGTTGACCTTTGCCTCACCTCATTATTCGGTCAATGACTCGCACTACCGTCAGTTCATGGCGATCCCTCGCGGTGGGCGCATGGCGCTCTTGGAGAACTTCACGCGCAGCAACGTGGGCGGAGATTTCAAATTTGAAGCCAGCGGTCTGCCTGCAGGTGTCAAACTGCTCACCGAGATCGCTCCCAAAGACCAGCCTGGAATGCCACTGGTGTTCGAGGCCGCCCCTGATGCGCCTCTCGGTCATGCCACGGTGCCTGTGACGCTCACCTCAGTGGACCCGAATGTGAAAGTCGTCGGTCGCATGCGACAGGAGTTCGACATCGTGCGGGCCGGCAACGTCGTTTATTACACTGAGATCGAAGACAAGCTTCCTGTCGCGGTGGTGGAAGAAGCGCCTTATTCGCTGGAAATCGTCAAGCCGACCGCCCCTCTGGTGAACAATGGCATTTTGAATCTCAAAGTGGTGGCCAAGCGTCAAGAAGGTTTCAAGGCTCCCATTCGTGTGCTGATGGTGTGGAAACCCAACGGCATCAGCACCCTCGGTGAACAAACCATTCCTGAAGGTCAAAATGAATGCAGTTTCCAGCTCGATGCGAATGCCAACACACCCGCAGGCACCTGGAAGTTTGTGGTCATGGGTGAAGCGGATGCTGGCAAGGGTCGTGTTTACAATGCCTCACCGTTTTGTGAGGTGTTCACAGCGCCTGCTTTCGTAAGTGCCCCGGCGATTCCGCTGACCGCAGTCGAGCAGGGGAAAGAAACCATCATGCTGGCCAAGATTGAGCATCTTCTGCCTTTTGAGGGCGAAGCCAAAGCTCAAGTGGTCGGTGTGCCCGAGACGATTCCGATTGAAGGAGCCACCATCAATAAAGAAACCAAGGAGGTTTCCTTCAAAGTGAAGACACATGACAAATCCCCGGTGGGCAAACAAGCCAACCTCTTTGTCAGTGTCGAGGTTCCTGTTCCTGGCGGCACTTCCACGCACCGCATCGCCCTTGGGTCCATTCTCCGCATCGATGCGCCTCGCAAGGCTCCTGCGGCCCCGGCCGCAGCAGCTCCCGTGGTGGCGGCCAACAAACCCAAGGAAGAAGCCAAACCGGCCGCACCGAAAGTGCTCTCACGTCTGGAGCAACTTCGCCTTGAGGCTGCGGGTGCCAAATAAGCGGCTCTCGCGTGAACGTCTTCATCACGGATGAAATGTTGCATTTCATCCGTGAAGTCATGCTCGGCTGTGGCAGCTTGAGGTCATGAACAGGATGACTGACCCTGCCGATGAAGCACTGTTAAAAATCGCCATTGAGTTGTCTCGTAAGCACATGCAGGCAGGCGAGGGAGGGCCTTTCGGCGCTGTCATCGTTCAGTCGGGACAAATCATCGCGACAGGGTGGAATCGAGTCACTTCGACCAACGATCCCACGGCCCACGCTGAGATCGTGGCAATCCGTGAAGCGACCGCAAAGCTAGGCCACTTTTCGCTCCCAAACTGCACGCTCTACACCAGTTGCGAACCCTGCCCGATGTGTCTGGCGGCGGCGTATTGGGCACGTGTGGATCGCATCGTCTATGCGGCGACTCGCGACGATGCGGCCGCCGGTGGTTTTGACGACGAGTTTCTCTATCGTGAATTGCGGCTGCCGATTGACGAGAGAACCCTGCCCATGCAGCAGCTTTTGCGGGATGAAGCAGCCGCCGTGTTTCAGGAATGGTGCACGAAGCCAGACAAGGTGGCTTATTGAACCGAGACAACTTTGTCGGGTTGAGATCGCCGCTTCAAGGTCGTGCCTTCCTGCCAGATGCCTTCGGTCATGATCATCTTGGGGTGTTCAGGAATGCCACGTTCGTTTTGCTGATACTGGGCCACGAGAAGATCCACGGCTGCGGCCCCCAAGACTTCAGCCTGCTGATCCACACCCGCGATTTCAGACCGATCACCACGCCAACCCAGAGTCGCGTAACCGAGTTGTTCAGGAATGGCGATGCCCTCGAGCCAATCCCAGGTGAGATGGCCGGCATCAATGAGGGCATCCAGTTTGGCGGATTTGAGCCACTGCAAAAAGTCCGTGCGTTTGAGTTCACGACGCACATGCATCAGGTCTGAGGCCTGACGCAGAGGTAAGGGATGATGGGTGAGGAAACTGGCGGTCCAGGCGCCGAACATGCGCTCATTGATCGTGCTGCCACAAACGAAACCGATGCGCCGATAGCCCTGTTTTTTCAATCGTCGCATGGCCATCATCATGCCGAGATAATGGTGATGATGCACGCGGTGCAGCGCTGGTCGTGCAAAGCCAAGCCCGATCACCACGCTGCTGAAACGCTCCCATTTCAGCCGCACATGACCCCGACTGCGGGAGATCAGGGGAGACAGAATCAGGCCCGTGATGCCGCGGGCCTCCAGGATGTCTGAAAGACGTCTGCCGGTCATGCCTTTGGCGGCCAAATGAAACTCGTCGAGCTGAAAGCCCAATTGTTCCGCACGGAGACGCGCTCCGAGAATGAGTTGCTGGGACCAGGATGAAAGATCGTTCTGTTCCGCCCAGACAAAAGCCAGCGTACGCGGCGATGCCGTGAGCCGAGAGCGTCGCATGTGGGACATCAGTTTGGAGATCTCTGGATCCGGCCTGTAGCCGAGTTGAAGAGCTGTCTCGAGGATGCGTTCGCGCAACTCGGGCTGCACATGCGGTTCACCCCGCAGCGCGCGTGAAACCGTCATCTTGGAGATGCCGAGCTGCTGGGCGATGTCATGAAGCGTGGGGTTTATCACGATTGTTACCGTAACAGCAATGGAATGATTGCACCAGACCGGCGTTGTCGTTTATGAACGTCCCTGCCAAACAACCACGGATCCATGAAATCAATTCGCCCTCTCCTCGCCGCTCTTGCGGCCACCGCCTTGAGTGCCCCTGCCCAGCAACTTTGGGTGG
>JAIXVB010000583.1 GCA_027483245.1 Verrucomicrobiaceae bacterium
AACTCAGGTCAGAAAGGAGCAATGCAGGACTGCAAGCCGAACGTGCGGCTGGTGGCCTAACTTAAAGGTTTGCAACCGCAGGTGTCGGCCCAACTCACCCGCAAGGCGTGAACACCGAACCAAAGGCTCATCAAGAGTCAGCCAAGAGATCAGCGGCAAAGATTTACGAACTGCGCTCTGTGGCAACGATACCGGGGCAGGAACAGGAAATTCAGAATCAGAGTCCAGGCATTCACAGGCATCTGCGACGCCCTTTTCAATCATCCACGCACAGCATGAATGCTCACCAGTGACTGTTTCATCCTGGCAAGTTGACACCAGCCCACATTTCCATGTCACTCCCTGCACTGCCTGGATGAGCAGCAGAAAGACGAGCAAAGCGGGGCGGAAGAACATAACAACGATGAAGACAACGTAACAACTCCGTGCGTTCGATGCATCAATGAAACTTTTATTCCCAAGGGGGGTAATAATTCATCTTTCGCAACCCAGATGATTCCATGGCATGAGTTAACTCTTCATGATTGAGCTTTCCCTCATCCTCGCCCTCCTGGTTTTGAACGGCGTCTTTGCCATGGCAGAGATTGCCCTTGTCACCGCGAAAAAAGCCCGACTCAAACAACGGGCTGATGCAGGCAATTCAGGGGCCGCGCTGGCCCTTCGATTGAGCGAGAATCCAGAGCGTTTTTTGAGCACCGTGCAGATTGGCATCACTCTGGTCGGCGTTTTAGCTGGGGCCTTTGGTGGCGCGAGTCTGGCGGGCTATCTTGTGCCGCTTTTGAATCAGGTGGAAGCATTGGCTCCCTATTCAGAACGACTGGCCTTTGGTCTCATCGTCGCGCTCATCACCTACTTGTCATTGATCATTGGCGAACTGGTGCCAAAAAATCTCGCGCTGAGAAATCCCGAAGGTATCGCCTCTGCCATGGCCGCACCGATGGATTGGCTGTCACGCGTGGCCTATCCTTTGGTTTGGCTGCTGGAGCTGAGCACCCATCTGGTCATGCGTTTGTTTGGCAAAGCAGATGCCCCCACTGGCCCTAATCGAGAAGAAGTAGAAGTCTTGTTGCGCGAGGGGATCGTGACAGGCGGCGTGCGTCAGGAGGAAAGTGAAATGGTCGCCGGAGTTTTCGATCTGCGGGAACTGCGCGCCGAAGAAATCATGCGACCTAAACCGAAGGTGCTGTTCTTTGATGTCAGTGATCTCTCTTCCAGTGTGGTGGAGCAGGTCTGCGGGACACGCCAAAGCATCTTCCCAGTCTTTGAAGAGTCACGAGATCATGTGGTCGGTCTGGTTTCACTGCGGGAACTGTATCGAGACGCTGCCACTGGAAAAAACCGTGCCGTGCGTGAACTCATGCATGAGCCGATGTTTGTCTCCGACAATCAACCTGCTCTCTCTCTGTTGGAATCACTTCGCCGCGCGCCCCTCTTTGCAGCGGTGGTGACAGATGAGTTCGGCATTGTGCGCGGTTTGGTCACTCTCGAAGACCTCATTGAAGAAGTCGTGGGTGACCTGCCGTTTCTAGCGATGCATGGCGACTCCGCGCTACGTCAGACCAGCCCCGACAACTGGATTGTCGATGGGCTCATGGAGATCGATGCCGTAGCCGCAACCATTCCTGAATTGGAAGCCTTGGTCGAAGCAGAAGACGAAAGTTTCCAAACTCTTGCAGGTTACATCATGCATCGACTGAAGCGCCTGCCCACGGAAGGAGAATCCTTCACGGTCGAGCGGCTGCGTTTCGAAATCATCGACATGGATCGCCAGCGGATTGATAAGGTGACCATTCAGCGGCTGCCAGAAGAGACCCATGTCGGTTTTTCAGAGGTTGTGCCTTAACTCACCAAAGCTGGGCACATTCCGAGAGGACTGCACGACCAATAGTGGAACTGTGAGGCAGGACGAAAATAATTCATCTCGGCTGAATAGCTGTTTGGGGCCCTCGTCTGATGAGCAAGCCGCCATGCTGCGGCAACAAATCAAATGCCTCATTCGTCATGAAAAAACTCATCACTCTCTTGGCCATCGCAACCAGCTTCGCCATCTTCACCCCGACCACCAGCCAAGCCCGCGACGGTCATGGTCATTCCAGCCGTAGCTATTCGCACACCTGCGGTTCCTGCCGCACACCCATCTATCGTCAGCGCGTCGTCATCGGCCATGATCGTCATGGTTGCTCTGTCTATGGTTACCGCAGCGTGAGTCATAGTTGCCGCTCCAGCCATGGTCATGGTCATACTTCACATGGCCACTCCTTCCACGGACACGGCGGCAGTCGCGGACACATTAGCTTTCCAGGCATCCATCTGAACTTCGGTGGCCATCGGTAACCGAGTTATGTCAGTATTGCTCACTCATCCCACAGCCCATCAGAGTTTGTTCTCTGATGGGCTTTTTTTGGACCCTGAAGCCAACTGAAAACCGGCACGGGATCAGCACGCCGGAGTTGTTTAGCGTGGCTTATTTCTTCTCGTCGTGATCGTGATCATGGTCGTGCGCACAGGTGCAGGCGTATTCCTTGTACTTGCAAGTTGGACAGTCGCTGAGGTTGAGATTGAATTTCTCATTCACCGGCTTGGCCCCTTCCTTCGCGCGAATCTGCACCACGGTAGGCAAGTTGTTGCCTTCGGGAATGACTTGGTCTGAAACGAGTTTGTTGCCGTCTTTAGTGAACGCAAGCCGAGTGGGTTTATCACGATCACCCATCGTGATGCTGACAACCTGCGTGCCTTGTGCGACGACTTTGTTGTCGTCATCGACGAAACGAAT
>JAIXVB010000348.1 GCA_027483245.1 Verrucomicrobiaceae bacterium
GAGCGCCAACAGCAGTCTTTGGCTCGTCCCCCAACAGCGCCCACGCGATGCAGTCTTTGAATCCTTCCTCCCCTTTTGCTGCGGCGACTCCGCTTTTTAAAACCACTGCCGGGGAGTCTGTGTCGGCGGTGCCGATTCAGCATTCGCCTTTTTCCGCCACGGCAACCGACGCCACTTGCCTCCTCACCGTGGGAGATGTGTTGCCTCAGTTGCCGCCGGAGATTGCCCGAATGAATGGACTGTCACCGGATCAACCCGTGGTGATCTCCGCTCAGTTGCTAGATGCAGCTCTGCGCAGCGGCCAAGCGGCGCTTCCAATCTTTGAGATTTATCGGGTCTGCCCTGCCCTGTTCCTGACTCCGATTTCACCTCAGGACCCACGGATGATCCCTTTGCCTGCGGCGAAACTTCCGCGGCTAATTGCTTCCACTCAACAAGTAGCCACAGGATTTTCAGCTTCGGCAGCCACACCCGCCTCACCCTTCGGCACAATGCCAGCAGGCGCCATGAGCCCTTTCGCCATCGCTCAGCAACCTCAGACGCAAGGACCTGCGACGACCTCGCTGCCCCCTCGGCGCAGTGGCCCCCCCCCGCCTCTCGCAGATGTTCCTGCACGTGACACCTCCCTGGCTCTTCCAGGTCAGACCGGCCACGGTGCTCCCGCGTTCCCTATGAGTCCCTTTGCCGCTGCGGGGACCTCGATTTCACAACCTGAGTCGGCCCCAAATTCACCTCCGTCGCCATTTTCAGCACGCCCGCCAGAATCGTCTGCACCTCAGATGGGAGGTGGGCTTTTTTCGCCCAAACAGGAAGCGCCCACCCCGGCTCAACCCGTCACGCCGCTGCCTGGCTTCGGTGCCCCGACGGCTCCCGCATCGGCTCCGTCTCCTTTTGGCACTCTCAGCGCAAGCCCTCCTCCGGCTGGCGAATCACCTTTCTCGACCTTGTTTGGCAACAAAGCCGTGACCACAGGTCAGCCGGCACCCGATGCGACACCGCGCTTTGGGGTCGCTCAGTCAGCGCCTGTCATGCCCGCGATGACGATGACCACCACGCCCAGCAGCACCTCCATGGTGCGCATCAGCTTGGCCAGTCTGCTGAGAGGCTACACCGTGGCCGAACTTGGCTTTGATCCCGTCATGGTGCCCGCCTGGATCATGACCAGCCTGCCAGGAAGCATGGTTCAGGAATGGGCTGGCATGCCGACCCCACTCGCCGAACTCGGGACTTTGGTCGATGGCATCACCGACGTGGGGTTTCGCAATGTGCTGAACAATGCCAAGCGCGATTTCCAGGTGCGCCTGCCTCCGCAGGAGCTGAGCAATGCGCTGTCAGGAAATCCACCGCCGAGCTTGCCCAATCTCGCCAGCCTCGGCAATGCCGCTGCGCCTGCGTTTGCAGCGGGTCAAATGCGTGTCGAGTCCACTGGTGCAGGTGCCTCACCCTTTGGAGCCATGATGCCGCATGAGCAGACGACGCCGAGTCCTGCTTCGGCGTTTCAGCCTCAGCACGGTTTTGGCAGACCTGAGTCAGCCAGCCCAGCCGTGCCGCTCTTCAGCGTCCAGGCTCCGCAACCCCAGACAGCCCCTTTCCAGGCTCCGACCTCGACCTTTTCACCGCCGCCTGCTCAGCCCGCAGCCGCTTTCGCGCCTCCCCCCGTTCAAGCCTGGACTCCAGCACCTGCAAGCCATCCGACACCGGTCCAAGCTCCTGCCCAGGACTTTTCACCCGTCGAACTGATGTCGGGTTCAGCGGCCCTTCAGCCCTCGTTTCAGCCACCCATTCAGCAATCACCGGTCTCGAATCCTTTCGCGGCACCTGCATCATCGAATCCTCACTTCGACCCAGCGCCTCCAGCCCCACGCCAGGAGAGCTTTCAGCCTCAGCCGCCGGTCTCATTGCAGCAGGAACCTCAGACGGTGAGCGAGGGTTTCAGCAGTGCGCAACTGCTTGGCACCCAACCTGCACCAGTCGCTCCCGAGCCCTTCCGCGCCCCTGTTGCCACGCCCACGGCGCCACTCACAAATCCCTTCACCGGCCAAGCAGCGACTCATGTAGTGGATGTGCCAGAGCAACCGGAGCCTCCAAGCTACAGCCGTCCAGAACGCTTTGAGACTTTGAATGAACACGCACCAGCTCCTCGCAGTGCCTTCATTCCTGCAACCCCAGAGCCGGAGCCTGAACCTATTTCGCAGCCAAGACCAAGCGTCAGTTCACCAGCTCGCGCCTCACGGGGGAGCAACACGTCTTCTCTGGGCGTCCAAGCGCACGATCACAATCCAGACCAAATCGTCCTGCGCGCTCTTTTGGGCACGGACGACGACCTCACCCCGCAGCGCATTGTGGAAATGACCTGCGATCTGCCGGGCATCGCCGCCTGTGTCTGCCTGCATGGCAACCGTGCGATCTCCCACGTCGGGGCACGCAAACCTCAGGCCAAGGAGTTCCAACGTCAGGCGACTGATCTGGCGCATCATTTGAAAACGCTGGCACCGCTCATCGGCATTGATGGAGCAGAGACCTTCACCCTGACCTCGGGGGATCGTCTCATGACCTTCTGTTTTCCAGAAGGAGCGATTCTGGGGATTTTGCACGACGCTGAACCTTCTCTTGGATTGCGAGACAAGATCACCTTGATTGCACGCGAGCTTTCTCGGATGCTGGACTGAGAAATCCGCGTCCCCTCATGCCTGCCATCCATCCCGAGCAAAAAACGGTCAGCTTTAAGATCGTTTATTGCGGCACCCCGCTCAGTGGGAAAACCGCGAATCTGCAGCAAATTCATGCCAAGCTGGATCCGCAGGGTCGCAGTGATCTCGTCAGCCTCTCCACGGCCCAGGATCGCACCTTGTTCTTTGATTTCCTCAGTGTCGAAAGCGCGGCCATCCCTGGTTACAAAACCGCTTTTCACCTCTACACGGTGCCCGGCCAGATCACCTACAATGCCACGCTTCAGCTCGTGTTGCGTCAGGCCGATGGAGTCGTCTTTGTTGCCGACAGCCAGATGGATCGTCAGCGAGATAACATTCAAGCTTTTCAAGCACTGGAAGCCAATCTGCGCCTCAATGGCAGTTCCCTCGACCGTATCCCGCTGGTTCTGCAATACAACAAACGCGACCTTCCAAATGCCGCCCCGGTTGAATACTTGGAGTTCCTCCTCAACAACCGGCCCGTGCCCTGGCTGAGCTTCGAAGCGGATGCCCGAGGTGGACGAAATATCCTCGCCACCTTGAATGCCATTTCACAGGCAGTGCTCACTCAGTTTCAGCAGCGCCTTCAGGAAAAACGCGCGCAGGAACCCGCGCTGGCCTGACCTCGCTGAACTTCGCCATCGCCCACCCCATGGCCACTCCGACTCACGCGCTCACAGCAGCCATCATTCATCCCGACGGTTTCCTCATGCCGCTGCGTGGCACGTTTCAAACAGACCTCGCGAGCATCGCCGCCTTGGCCCATGCGGTTCATGCCGCGGGCCACGAATTGGGCATCCGCACAGGCACCGCACCGACCCATTCGATCACCCTCGCCGGCAGTCCCCGCAGCCTGACACTGCTGCCCACCCCAAGAGGCATCCTGCTCATCGAACATGCTTCCAACCTCGATGCCGAAAGTCTGAAGCCGCTCGTCTCAGAGCTGTTGAACATCACACCTCCCGCCGCTGCAACGCCGTCCCTTCCTGCGATCCCCGCCATGTCTTTGACGGATGCCCTTTACGCCACCGCGCCATGAAGCTCGCGCTCATCCGCCGACAATACGCGGCCACCGGTGGGGCTGAACTTTATCTCCAGAGACTCATCACAGGCCTCATTGCCAATGGGCACGAAGTGCACCTTTATGCGGAGCACTGGGAGGGCATACCAGACAGCGTCACGCTGCATCGCATTCCCGTCAAAGCCAGCCGATCACTGCGCCCGGTGCGCTTTGCTGAAATCGTGGCGCAAAGGATCGCTCCCGTCGAATACGATGTCGTCTTCAGCCTGGAGCGCACCGTCTCACAGGATGTCTATCGTGCAGGCGATGGCGTGCATAAAGTGTGGCTCGATCAACGCCGACGCTACGCGACTTGGTGGCGACGCCCGTTTGTCGGGCTCGGAGCTTTTCACAGCAACATGATGGCGCTGGAAAAGCGCACCTTCAGTCCCCATCTCACGCGTCATCTCATCGTGAATTCAGAGATGGTTCGCCAAGAGATCCTGCGTGAGTTTGCTTACCCAACAGAGCGCATCCACCTCGTGCGAAATGGTGTCGATACAACACGCATTCAAAGCGGCGATCGCTTGAAGACACGCGAGCGCTTCGGACTTCGCGAAGGTGATTTCACGCTGCTTTTTGTGGGCTCAGGTTGGGAACGCAAAGGGCTGCTTTTTTTGATCAAGCTCATGCAGCGCCTGGAGAAGACCGATCCTCAGATACGCCTGCTCGTGGTGGGCAAGGGCAAGCTGCGCGGGACGGTGCCAAGCAACGTCATCTTCACGGGTCCCATGCCCAAGGTTGAAGATGCCTACGCCGCAGCGGATCTGCTCACCTTTCTGCCCATCTACGAACCCAGCTCCAACGTGGTGCCAGAGGCTCTCGCGGCGGGATTGCCCGTGATCACGAGTCGGTTCAATGGTGCGGCTGAATGGCTGACTGAAGGCGTCAACGGTCATGTGTTAGAGGCTCCTGAGGACATCGACGCTCTCGAAAAAGCTGTCCGATTTTGGCAACAAGCGCAGAGCATTCGGCCCATCACCTGCGCTTACCCGTTGGATCTTGAAACCAATGTCCGCGAAACTTTGCGCGTGCTTGAACTCGTCGCGGCCGAGAAAAAACAGGATCGCCTTTCAACGCCGATTTAATGCACGGCTGGAGCGTTGCTGAGGGCCTGCTGCATGGCATGCGCCGCCGAGGAACGCCAACCGATCACACCCCAGGGCATGAGACCGCCCGCAATCAGGAAGACCACACAAACAGCTAAAGGCCAGCGCTCACGAGGCAGCGCATCAGGGATATCGATGACATGTTTTGGCAACACTCCGAGGAAGAGCAGTCCAAAGAGACGAATGAGATGGATGGCATTGAAGGCAGTGGCCAGCGGCAGCGCGAATCCGAGCCAAGGTTGATTCTCCAAAGCTCCGTGAAACAACAAGTCTTCTGCGCAATAACCCAGAGTCCCGGGAAGCCCGATGATCGCCAGACCGCAGATCAAAAAGAAAGCCGCTAAACGAGGAGCCTTCACGGCGAGACCGAGATAGTCTTGAGGATCGATGGCATCCGCCACACGCACTTCCAGGGCACGCACGACACAAATCAGCCCTGTGGAAGCCACAGAAACGACGAGCCAATGCACCAAGGCCCCTGTGATTCCTTCTGCATTCGCCGTGGCCAATCCGGCAAGGATAAAGCTGGCCTGACTCACACAAATGAACGCCAACAACCGACGCGGTTTCTTTTCCGTAAAACCACGGATGCTGGTGATTAGCGCCGTCACCAGCGCAGCCATGCCGAGAATGTTCAGCGCATGCAGCGCCGTCTGCGGCAGAGCCGTGGCTTCGGATCGCGCGATGAGCAGCGCCCCCAGATGACCATTGAACATCAGCGCCGTCGGCAGCAGGGGGCCATGCTCGAAGGCGCTGACCATCCATGAATGCAGAGGAAAGATTCCTTTGCGCAAGATGACCGCCAGGATGAGCAACCCAAATGCCCACAAACTGGCGTGGGAAAGATCCTCCATGTGGGTGGTGTGCAGGACCACGATGCCTGCCGTGAGTGCGACACAACTGGCGATCAGAAAACCCTGGGCAAACTTTTGTCCACGATGAGAACCAAACAGGCCCAAGACAAAAGGCAAACTGGTCAACCACCAACCCACTGCTAGCATGACCAAATTGGCCGCTGAATAGGCTGTTTGAGTCGCCAGTGAAATGATCAGCATGCCCGCGAGTTGACGACCGTCCGCATCGCGCTTCGGAGCCATGAAGAGGAACACCAAGGTCAAGGCCGCGAAGAAAACCATGGGCACGGCATCCAATGCATCGGCCTCGAACCAAGGCAGCAGTGGATCAAACAAACGCCCATGGCCTGCCGCAAAGACCTCGCGAGCGGCTAACAAAAAACTTACCAAGGCGAGAGCCGCCATCAGCAGAGCGGGTTGGCGAGCTTTGTCGGCGGACTTGACACGAAGCACGATCAACGCACCTGCGGCGAGGGATGCCAGACCTGTCGAGATGAAGGGAAAAGAAAGATGGTCCATGAAAGAGTGCGTCAGACGTCGTTTTTGCCACCCCACTTGGGTTCAAAGATGGCGAGGGATTGAGAGATTTTTTTCATCGGTACGATGATGAAGCGGTCCACGATGGAGTCATAAAACCCACGCCCCAGGGCCACCCGATAGAGCCAAACTTGCACCGCTTGAGGCAGCAACGAATCATACTGCTCTCCCGTCGGATCCAGCTGCCCACCCGCTGCCGCGTGGATACGGTGATGATCATGCAGCATTGAGGGAGAGCGCAGGAACTGCATCGTGCGGACCATGGCATGACCGACGATGTGAAGGACGGCCAACGTTGTCCATCCCATCCCAATTTCAGCGAAGATGATGCCCAGCTGAGTCTGCGAAGCATAGGCCAGCGAGGTCTTGGCATCCGCGCAGGTTCGATGCACCAACGTGCCCAGAAAAGCCGTGGTCAGACCGATAAAGATGACCAAGCACGTCGCTATCCATGAAGACCGGATCAGTGGCTCAATGCGCAGCAGCAGATAAGCGCCCGCATGAACAGAGATGGCTCCATAAAACACAGCGCTGGAGGGGGTGGGGCCTTCCATGGCTCGGGGCAACCAACCACAAAACGGGCCTTGGGACGACTTGCCACTGGCGGCAAACACCAAGAGCACCGCGATCACCGTTGCGCCATGGCCACTGAGATTGTTCACATGATGGGGCCACTCTCCCGGAAACAAACCCTGCCAAGAAGCCGTGCCGAACCAATGATGCGCGAGAAACACAGCCAGAAGAATGTTTAAATCGGCGACGCGGTAAGTCGAAAAAACACGCAGCGCATTGCGCACCGGCTCGCGGCGATATTGAAAGAACCCAATGAGCAAAACGGAAGTGATGCCGACCAGTTCCCAACCCGCGATCAAAAGATCCAACGAGTCTGCGGTGAACACCAGCAACGCCCCAAAGGTGAACAAATGCAGCAGCAGGAAAAATCGCGGGAAGCCAGGGTCACGATGCAGATAACGCAAGGAGAAAGATCCCACGATGCCCGCAAGAATCACGGTGAAGGCAACCATCGGCAGCGACAAACGATCCAGCAACAGCGTGAGCGGAAAACCATAATGAGCCACCGTGAACCAATCCCCCAACGAGACCCGAATCAAAGGCGTGCTCGATTGCCACATCTCCCATCCCAGCAACGTCACGATGATCAGAAGCAAGGCATACGTGCCTTTGGTTAACCGAGACACCACACGCTCAGGCAAAGGCAATCCCAGCAGCCACAGAATGCCAAGCGAGATGAACAGCGCGCCGGGGATCGCCACCAGAGTTAAGAGAAGTTGTTCAGGGATCAGGTTCATGCGGCGGATTTTGCAATTTGAGATTCAATGCGTGCCACGGGAAGATGTTCCATCTTGCCCGAGTAATAAGCGCGAGAAGAGACAGCGACCGGCAGCGGCTCTTCATCGCCTTCGAGGCGCTCGAAAACGCCATCTCGATACACCTCAATGTGCCCGTCATCGGGATCGAGTGTGGCCATGCGGATCCAACGATTCACCACGAACTCTCGAATGCCCGCATTCGCCGCGAGGGTTTTCATCAGTCTTTCGGGAGTTGTTTCCACCACAAAGAGAATGCGCACGGGTTCATGGATCTCCACCGTCTGCAGCGGCAGTCCAGTTCTCAGATCTCCCTGAAAGCCATTCATCACCCCGATCAGTCCGGTGATGTTGTGAGGCAGTTTGGTGCCACTGCCGTAGGCTTCGTTGTCCACCGTGGAGAAATAGTATTCCAAATTGATCCCACCACAGACAGGAATCACCGCGCCCAAAACTCGCCCGAGCGCTTCATCCAGCGGATCTTGATGTGCATCATAGGAAATCAAAAACGCACGCCGATCCATGAATAACCCACGAGTGATTTCTCGGCGTCCCACCACAGCCACTGCATTCGTGCAATGCCCGTATTCAGGGCGCGGCTCGCCGATGTGCTCCGAGCGCTCTTGCACATGTCGGAGGCTGCGCTCAGGGGTTTGATCGGGCTTGGCCGCTTCGAATCTGCGAGTGCGTTCATGAGCGCTCAAGGTTCGAGCTCGATCCAATGAAGCCTGGACACGGGTCAGATCCCCTTGATGAGAATGCGGCAGTTGGTCCAAGTCGAAGAACTCAATGTCGTCACTGCACGTGTCGTGATAACCGCCGATGAACCAGGTATCATCGGGGATGAGGATGCCTTTTTTCCTCAAACCCTCACGCACCGCCGGACGATTCGCCATGAGTGCAAACAGGCGGGCATTGGGTGCGCCAGATCGCCCACCGCAAGCACCACAGCAGTAAGCGGATTCATAGGGATTGTTCAAACTCGTCGAACCATGACCGAGAACCACCACCAGTCGCGCGTGACCTTTGTGCAGCCCCGCAGGCCCGAGCACACTGGCCACTCGCTCCACCTTTTCTTCGATGCTAAAACCCTTCATCAGACCCGTCGTGGCATCTTTGGAGGCTTCATCATCGCGCATGAACTTCAGTTCCGTGCGGGGTTCTGGCAAAAACAGCGCGTTCAATCGTTTCGCCAATCGAGCATAACCCAACGGACTCAGCACACGCAAAGCGAGCGGGAAGAGACTGAAGAAACCCAAGAAAGCCGTGCTGAAAGAACCGCGAACCAGAGTGCGCGATGAGATCGAGCTATTCCGCGAAACCTTCGCCCACGCACGTCGCAACCAAAGACGCTTTTGAAGCAATCCTGAATCATCATTGACCGGCACCTCACGCACTTCATGCGCAGGTTTCACAACGACAGGGCAAAGCGCGACGCCACCTGCATCGTCAATGCCTGCGTAATTGATCGCCACGCCAAAGAAACCCGCAGCGCCCACGGTCTCAATGCTGGCATCCACTTCCTCGAGCGCCCGGCGAATGGACTCTTCACGTTCATCAATGCAGAAGACCACTTGGGCCGTGAGCTGACTGCGCTCAGTCTCCAGGTTCAAGAGCTTGCGATTCTTTGCCAAGGGAATCAAAATCTGTCGCTCATGCCTGCGCTCATAAGCCGCGTGCAAGAGACGACGGCGTTCCAGTTCGTTGCAGGCATCCAGTTCCACACAAAGCCGCGTGAAGTCCGCATCCGAAAGGTCACCGACATCCTTGCTGGAGAGCCCCAACAACTGCGCGGCATCAAAGAACCGTGCCTGATGGGTCAACGGGTCACGCATGGTTTGGCGCACCGACATCCCCCGCCAGGACCGCGTGTCACCGGCGATGTCTTGAAGGGCCACAACCGTGTAGGTGAGACGCAGAGCCAAAAACTCCATGAGGGAGCAGCGGACGCGATCATGCGGTGCTAAGGTCGGGTCTTTTTCGAGCTGGCTCACCATCCCAGCCCAGCCTGCGAGAGCGAGCAATTCCGCATCCAGGTAGTCCCCCCAGCCATCCTTGGGCACGCCCAGTTTCTCCAACATCTCCAAGACCACCTCTTCAGCCCCCAGCTGACGCTTTTCTTGATCGCGAAAAACTCTCCCGATTTGGCTAAGACGCGCAGGGTAAAGCGAGAAGGGTTGCGCGATGATCTGGCGTGATGCCGACAGCAGGCCACACTCCCGAAGCGGCATGGGCCAGTAAGCGATGCCCTGATCGAGATAGGCTCCCGTGAGACGAATCAGAGGCGGATGCACGATGGCATCCATATCGATGTCGAAATGGGCCAAGATCGCATCCCTCGGACGCGTAGCCTTGGCTGCGACCCGCACAGGCTTTGGTTTCAGGCGTTGGGAACAGATGTTCCAGAGAGCTTGCGGTGTGTCCGAAGCCAGCGCCCGCATGGCCGTCGCATCCAGATCCGAGCGGAAGCGTGCCAGCATGTCCCCTTCTTCCACATGCCAGGCGATGTTACGCCCATTCACGCGTCGGACACCCGGGATCAGCAGGGCGCGACGGAGCTGACGACGCGTCAGTCTGCCAGGAATGATCACCGCCTCTTCCTCATGCTTGAGGATCTCATCAATGTCTTGATCGAGGATACGGCCACGGCTGCGCTCCGTTTGATAGGACTCTTCAGACAGGTAAGGTTCTGCTTTGAAAATCTTGGCCGCTTCCAGAACCGCTTGTTCGAAGGGCTGCTCTTGAAAGGCATGCAACGTGTTGTGATGGACGAACACACCGATCGGCCCCTGAGCAGGCAAATGATGGGAGGCATGATCCACGAGATGCTGAAGATGTGTGTGATCACAGGTCGCCGCCGATGCATTTTCATGAGCCAGATGGCAACAGGTCTCTGAATGGGTGTGCTTGCTCATATCGAATGACCGTAACTAACCCCGGTCTGGCCCTTCATGCTATCCCGTCTTCGGGGGGTATTGTGTGCCGATTGTTGGGGACCCCTGGACCGGGGGATCATTTTACCCTTTCGAGGGGATGTCATTCAGGCACGTCACCTGCGTCATTGAGAGGGTCAAAGAATCATCCCACATGTCCGCACCCACCACCCCTACTGCCGTGCCTTCAGGCCCCATCCCTGTTGGGAATCTGACTGGATTCAAGTCGTATCTGAAAAACGATCTTGTCTCCGGTTTCCTGGTCTTCCTCATTGCCCTGCCCTTGTGTCTGGGCATTGCCGCCGCCTCTGGCGTCCCCGCCATTGCCGGGATCTTCACCGCCGTGATTGGCGGCATGTTGACCCCCTTTCTGAGCAATTCGGAATTGACCATCAAAGGCCCCGCAGCGGGCATGATCGTCATCGTTCTCGGCTCTGTGCAAGAGCTCGGTTATGAAAAAGCCCTGGCCATCGGAGTTGTGGCCGGTGTGATTCAGATTCTGTTCGGCACCTTCAAGCTCGGCACTCTGGGTGAATTTTTCCCCGTGGCTGCCGTGCATGGCATGTTAGCCGCCATCGGCATCATCATCATTTCCAAACAAGCGCATGTGGCGCTGGGCGTCGCCGCTCATGCCAAAGAGCCCCTGGAACTGCTGGCTGAAATCCCCGAGAGCCTGATGCATCTCAACCCTGAGCTTGCACTCATCGGTGCCATATCCCTGCTCCTGCTGTTTGGCCGATTGTTCATCAAGAATAAAATCGTCCAAGCCATCCCAGGGCCGATGCTGGTCCTCCTCATCGCCACACCGCTGGCCGTGTATTTCGACATCGCTCATGAGCACATGTATCAATTCCACGGTCATGCCTACAGCGTCGGCCCAAAGAATCTCGTGACCCTGCCAGGGAACATGATGAAGGCCATCACTCACCCAGATTTCTCCGCCCTCTTCACTCTCGCCAGTTTGAAATGGGTCGTGATGTATTCTCTCGTCGGTACTCTGGAGTCCCTGCTCAGTGCCAAGGCCGTCGATCTGCTCGATCCCTGGCAGCGCCGCACCAATCTGAATCGCGATCTGCTTGCCGTGGGCATTGCCAACACCCTGACCTCCTTCATCGGCGGCATTCCCATGATCTCTGAGATCGTGCGCTCCTCGGCCAATCGCAACAACGGCGCGCGCACTCGCTGGGCGAATTTCTGGCACGGCCTCTTTCTCCTGGTCCTCGTCGCCAGTGTGCCCTGGCTGCTGAACATGATCCCGATGGCCGCTCTCGCTGCCATGCTGGTCTTCACCGGCTACAATCTGGCCTCGCCCAAAGAGTTCTATCACATGTGGCATGTGGGTAAGGGGCAACTGGTGGTTTTCCTGGCCACCCTGATCACCACCCTGGCGACTGACTTGCTGATCGGCATCGCGGCGGGCATCGTGGTCAAACTGATCATGCATTGCCTCACCGGCACCTCCGTGGGCAATCTCTTCGTGCCACACGCAGACATTGAACATTGCGAAGTCGCGGGTCACCCGATTGTGAAGCTGAAAAAATCCGTGGTCTTCAGCAACTGGCTCCCCCTGCGCAAACGCCTGCTGGCTTTGAATGATCATCCGAAGGTCAAAGTGGACCTTTCCCAAACACGGCTGGTGGATCATTCCGTCATGAAAAAGCTTCATGAGATGGCTCAAGACTGGAAATTGGAAAATCGCGAGCTGATCATCGAAGGCCTTGAAGATCACCTGCCCGTGTCAGCTCACCCTCAAGCGGCACGCCTTTTGAAACAAGCCCTCTAACTCCTTTTCAATCTTCAGCCTAACCATGAAGACTCGACTCTTAGCGCTCTGTCTAGCCGTTGTGGGCCTGACCTCCGTTCATGCTTCCGACCAGCATGACAACAACACCCATCTCTGGGTCAACTATGTGGGCGACCACCCCTTGTTTGGCACACCCTGGGGACTGCATCTCGAGGTGCAAAACCGGCTCGCTGACTTCGGTGAAAAGTGGCAGCAACTGCTCATCCGTCCGGGCCTCAACTACACGATCAGTCCCACCCTGACCGTGAGTGCCGGGTATGCCTATGTCGAGACACACCCCTACGGCGACTATCCCGCCTTGGATGAGTTTCCTGAACATCGGCTCTGGGAACAGGCCGTGCTCACCCGTCAGGCACTGGGCCTCGAATGGCAGCATCGTCTGCGCTTGGAACAACGCCGCATCGGCGAGCTGCAGCGCAATGCCACCGGCGGTTATGATGTCGGCAACTACCGCTATGAAAATCGCATCCGTTACATGCTCCGCACGACCGTGCCGCTCACTGCCGACAAGAAAACCTACCTGGCCCTGTGGGATGAAGTGTTCTTCAACTTCGGCAGCAATGTCGTGAAGAACTACTTCGATCAAAACCGTCTCTTCATTGGCGTGGGTCGAAAACTCAGCGACACCACACGACTTGAGATTGGCTACATGGAGCAGACCATTCAGCGCCGTGGCGGTGCGATCTGGGAAAACAATCACACGGTGAGCGTGTGGCTCATGTCCAAGTGGCCCTTCGGTCGGAAAGGTTAATCGTCACTCATCCTCGGCCACATCAGGACTGCGCGCTGGCACCGTGACGACCACGCGCAGTCCTTTGGGCTGCACACTCTCCAGGGCCAGCGTGCCGCCACATTCACGGGCGCGAGCACGCATCCCGATCAGGCCGAGACTGTGCTTGGATTCTTGAAGCTGCGGATTCAGACCGCAGCCATTGTCCTCCACGGTGAGGATGACCTGTTGCTTTTGCAGGACCAATGAAAGGCGCACCTGCGTGGCCTCCGAGTGTCGAGCAATGTTGGTTAGCGCCTCCTGAGCGATGCGAAACAGATGGGTCTCCGTCTGGCTGTGCAAACGAGTTTCCAGGTTGGAGACGAAGTCTGTTTTCACCCTCACCCGTTGACCGAACTTTTCCGTCAACCAACGCAGGCCAGCGTCCAGACCGAAGTCATCTAAGATCACCGGACGCAGCAGTTGAGAAAGCTCGCGGACATTCGCGATGGCTTCATCCACGAGATGCACACAATCGGCGCGGCGTTCCAAAAGATCATCCTGACTTCGTGAGGTGAGGTTGGCACGCACGGCGGCGAGTGATTGGCCGAGTTCATCATGCAGTTCATGGGAGAAGCGACGGGCGGTTTCTTCCTGACTCTGCAGCATGTGCCAGGAGACACGGCCCAGTTCATCCGACTGCCATTCGATCCTGCGAATGCCACGACGGACAAAAAGGATCGTCGCCGCTGCGCTCAAGGTCGCCAAGATGAAACACGACCCCAGGAGCAGGGCAGATTGATTCGCCAGATCCTTGAGTTGCAGTTTCATCTGCTCATCCACCACCGTCAGATGCTCCGTGCTGAGCAGGATCAGATCATGAATCAGCCGCACCACTTCTTCATGACGGGCAAACAGGACATCGAGCGTTTCACGGGGCAGCGGTCCCCCCTGATTGAGCGCACTCTCTGCGACACCTGAAAAGGCCTTGGTTGCCTTCAAGAGCTTTTGCCACCCTTCCGCCTGCGGGGTTTGTGCGGCCTGCTGTGCCAGACGCTCGATCGACTTGTCCGCTGCGGTCAGAGCTTTGATTTGCGCCGCATGATCGGCCGCAGAAGGCAGCGTGGTCAGTCGGTGCAGTGCCAGAGCCAGCGCATCTTCCTCCGCCTGCACCTCATGCAGGAGACGGGCGATGAGGAGTTGATCCCTCACCAAGCCCGCCGCACTGCGCTGAATCGCGCGACTGTCCCGCACCGCCACGAGGCCTGCCAGCCCGAGCAGCACCACCACGAGACCGAAGCCGACGAGCAGTCCCCAGAAGACGGTGCGCTCTGTGATGCGCCGAGAAAAGGTGAGTCGTTGGATGAACATCGCCTTCAATCAATCAGGCCATTCCTCACCGCAAAACGAACCAGCTCCCCGATGCTGTGCAAATTGAGCTTTTCCATGATTCGACCCCGATGCGCTTCGACCGTGTAAACGCTCAGGTTCAGGGCATTGGCGATGTCCTTGTTGGTCTTGCTTTCCGCGATCATCTGCAGAACCTCACGCTCGCGAGACGAAAGCAGATCAATGGGATTGGTCACGTGTTTGCGATAGTCATCCAGCACCGCATCTGAGACCCCAGGGCTCAGATACCCCTTGCCCACCGCCACGGCACGCACGGCCGTGAGAAAGTCCGTTTCATTGCAATCCTTCAAAAGGTAGCCCTTCGCCCCTGCTCTCAGGATTTCACGCACATAGACCACATCCTTGTGCATGGAGAGCGCCAGGACGCGGGTCTTGGGGGAGCTCTTTTCCATCCGGCGCGTGGCCTCGATGCCATTGAGTTCGGGCATGGTGACATCCATCACCACCACATCCGGCTGCAACTGTTCCGCCAATTCCACCGCCTCGCGTCCATTCGAGGCCTGACCCACCACTTCCATGTCCCATTGAGCTTCTAAGATCAGGCGGAATCCATTTCGAACGACCGAGTGATCATCGGCGAGAAGAATTCGAGTTGCTTTAGCGGGCATAGATTGGGGACAGACGGTTGAGCCGTGACTGAAACATGGATTCCCCTGCCGCCCTAGCAGCAATTCACAGATTCGTAAACTCGGTGGCCACGCTTCATGTGGTGAATGCCATTCTGGTCATGGTTGGTGTGTCTTGCGCCTGTGATTTGGAGAGAGGGCCAAGGGGTAATGGAAAAGAGAAAAGGGTCAGAGGCTCTACGAGCCCATCCTTCTCTTCCTCCGACTCCTCCTCTTCCTCCCCCCGAACGGCTCATAGCGCTCTCGGACCTGATTCGTCCTCGGACTCGTCCTCCTCCTCGAACTCGATTCTCCGACAAGGAGCGCTCCTTGACCTCCCAAGAAGTCGGACCGTAGGCCGAATGTGTTTGGCGGGAAAGACCCGTTGCTGCTCCTGGGACCAACCACGCCAAACGATCCGGCTTCTCGGACGGTCTCAGACAGCCTCGACGCCCCCAACCCGTAGGGCGGATGTGTTTGGCGGGGAAGTGTTCGCAACGCCGACAACGGTCATCGCCAAATGATCCGCCTTCTTCGACGGTCCTAAAGCTCTCAACACCCTCAAACCGTAGGGCGGATGTGTTTGGCGAGAAAGACGGTTGCTGCTCCTGAGACCTACCACGCCAAATTATCCGCCTTCTTCGACGGTCCTAGAGCCCTCGACACCCCCAAACAGACGGATAATTCGGCGAAGGACATCCAGGGGCAATGGAGTCCTGCGCGCCGAACACATCCGTCCTACGACTGGCTGGCTGCCCTCAAACCGTAGGGCGGATGTGTTTGGCGGGAAAGACCGGTCACTGCTCCTGGGATCTACCACGCCAAATTATCCGCCTTCTTCGACGGTCCTCGAGCTCCCGACGCCCCCAAACAGACGGATCATTCGGCGAAGGGAATCCAGGGGCAGTGCAGTCCCGCGCGCCGAACACATCCGTCCTACGACTTAGCTGCACGCAACGACCCCATGACGACAACCCAAATGGCATCCGTTGCACGCAACGACCCCATGACGACAACCCAAATGGCATCCGTTGCACGCAACGACCCC
>JAIXVB010000466.1 GCA_027483245.1 Verrucomicrobiaceae bacterium
ATCGGATTGGCCCGCAGCGGCTGCGCCAGCGCCATCGTCGGCGATCCCGATCAAGTCCTCGCCAAGCTCAATCGTTACCTGGACCTGGGCATCCGCTCCTTCATCCTCAGTGGTTACCCACACCTCGAAGAGTGTGATCTCTTTGCCCAACACGTCCTCCCCCATCTCCCCACCTGCCACCTCAACGAACTCCAACACCGCCGCCTCCCCCACCCCATCACCCCCCTCACCACCGCGCCAAGGCGATGAAGGGATGAGGGGATGAGGGGATGAGGGGATGAGGGGGTGAGGGGGTGGGAATGAGAGGCGTGACCGTTGGGTTGAATTCACGCTGCCGCTAACAGGTTCTGTCCGTCGTGAAATCAGAGCCCAGCTTGCAAGGCGGATGCGACTTCATTGATTCGCCCGAGTTTTACGGGACAGGTGTGGAGGCAGTCCCTTGGCACGTGTGAGATCGGCACCATCTAGATAGGCATCTTTGAGATTGGCATCTTTGAGATAGGCACCTGTGAGATTGGCACTTGTGAGATAGGCACCTGTGAGATTGGCACGTGTGAGATGGGCACGTGTGAGATGGGCACGTGTGAGATGGGCATATGTGAGATTGGCACCTGTGAGATAGGCACCTGTAAGCTTGGCCTCTGTGAGATAGGCACCTGTGAGCTTGGCACCTGTGAGCTTGGCACCTTCTAAATTGGCAGCTTCAAGATTGGCATCTTCGAAATTGGCACCTTCTAGATTAGCAAATCCAGCGTTTAAAAATATAGCAGAGGTGTTGGTGAATGATGAGCGAGCTAGTCTAGCATCATAAAGATCCGCCAAGTGCAAAGTTTGACGATCGAATCGCAGCCAACTATACCCACTCATGGCTAGAACATCTGGGACTTCGAAACGCTGTTCTTGCAGCCTCTTAAATCACGCCCCAGCAGCCGCTGAATTAGGCCAGTCAATCTCACTGATGCGTTCCGTCACCAGTGCGCAGGCGTTTAGGGTGATCAGTAATGCTTCCTCGGCATTGCGGGACTGCATCCGCATCGCTAGGAAATCCGTCAGGCCCAGTTTTTCCATGGGCATGGCTCTGCGCAAGAGATGGTTGACCAGGGGAATGAGCATGAGTTGCCAGTCGCCGGGCTTCGCCCTATCCCGATGCATCTCGTTTTTCAGGAAAGCCCACTGACGCGGATTCAGCGCCGTGGGGCCACAGAGACGAGCCCACTTTTCTAGGCACGTCCGTTCATCCCAGCCATTGAACTTGGTGCGTTGGCGTTCGGTCATGTCGGCGATGTCTTCCAATAAACGAACGGTGCGCCGGGCGACTAGGTATTCGCCAAAGCTCTTGTGGGTAAATTCGAAGGCATTTTCATCATCGCGCACGCCAGCCTGCCTGAAGAAGAAGGCGGTGAGGAGCCGGAGAACGCCGTTCTCGGCCCCATCCTGAAAGATCTCCAACATGCGCATGATGCCTGCATCCTCGCAGTGTTGCTTGATCTCGCCCACGGTCGTCTTGCGCCCGTCCCCGTGCCAGGAGGCTACGGCAATCTCTTCTAGCACACGCTCGAAGTGATCTTTAGTCATGCCCTGAACGGTGAAATGCTTCCCATCTGACCAGCGGCGGTCATAGACCTCACGGATGAGACTGGAGTAGATGTTGTTCTCCGTGACATCCTTGCCGAAATCGAGCGTCTGTGCCTGATCCGCGAGGGCAAGGAGGTAGTTCAGCAGTGGCTCTGAACTCACTTCGATGAGATTGTCCTTGTTGAAGTGTTTGGGCAGACCTTGGTGCCCGCGACCTGTGATCTCACCATATTTGCACCACCAGTCCTGGCGCTGATCCTTCTTATTTAGGAGTTCCCAGCCGCGCTCATAGCGGCTCTTTTCTTCATCCGAAGCTGGAACGAAGTAGGGGCAGAGATGAAGCACCGCCCCTTCACGGCGGAACTCGCTCTCCAGAGTCTGCATGACCACGGTGCGTCCTGTGAGGATGACTTTAAGCCGGAGGGTGGTGGTGTTTTGATCGCGGACGAAGTCCTTCACTGCGCGAACGAACTCGGCGACCGTGCCTTGGGCGATCTTTCCCAGCATGGCGAGTTCATCCAATCCATCGAAGATGACGAGCAACTGAGTTTCCCCGCTCTCTGGGTCCAGCGGGGTTTCTGCACCGGGGAGGAGCTTGGTGCGCTCCAGGTAATCGTGGATGGCGGGAACGATCTCTCCTTTGTATTTGATGCGGTGCAGCGGGAGGTATAGCGCGCGCCACGGCGTATCTGCGAGCGCCTGGGATGTGAACATCTTTGCCACGGACGACTTGCCGCTGCCTGGTCCGCCGCTGATGACACGAACTGTGTCTTCTTTATCGGTTCGGTTCACCCATTCGAGGAGTGACGTTGTGAGATCGACCGCAACGCGTTTGGCATCCTTACCTTCAGCCCGGGCCGTGGAGCTGTCTTTGAAGTCCTTTGAGGCTTTATGATAAAAAGCCCGCAGCGGGATGTAGAGCTGCCGCAGGGAGAAGGGCTCGCCAAACATGGGGCTGTCCAACTCCTGATCCATCCAAGCGCGGTACTGTTCCCAAGCTCGCTCGCGTTCACCTGCTGCGGTAAACGGGGTGGTGCTAGCACTGACGATGGGTGCATAGAGATCGGGATGAGCCCGCCATTCTTGGTTCAACGCAAAGACGAAGTAGCTGCGTAGCCGGGAGGAAATGGAGACGGCTTTCGGTTTGTCAAAGCCTGAACCCATCAGCCATTCCTCAAACCATGCCGCAGACAGCTCCAAGAAGGGCAGGCTGCCCGGCTGCCGGAAGAAGGACGCGCTGACTTCGAGTGTGGTTTTCGCGATGGCCTTGTCGAGGCGCTCTCCCAATTCGTCGGGAGGCTGCGGCGCATCTTCGGCGCGATGAAGCCACGCTTCGTCCACCAGATTGAGCAAGGCCTTCTGCAACGAACGTCGAATCAGATGCCAGGTGAGGCCGCCCGGGTCGGCTTTCAAACCTAACGCTGCGACAGCGTCCGCGGTGTCGGCCGCAAGATCCCAATACTTTGCCGTGCCAATATGCAAAATGCTTTTGCCAAGAGCTTTAAAAAGCCCGCCCGCTTCGACTTTGAGATCACGTTCCCAAACTGAGATGGGCTGACTTACAATGAGATGCGGTGAGTTAGCTGCTGCCGGGCTCTTGGTTTTCTTAGCCAGAATAGGACAATCTTTCGCGAATGGACCTCAGTAGGCAAGCGCCCTGAAACTGAAAACCTATGAATGGCGTTCGCTCTCGCTGGTCTGGCGGTAGCTGATGAAGACTTCGGGCATCTCGATGATTATCAGCTTGGCTGAAGTTGGCCTGTCTGCATCTGAGAACTTCAGTCTTCAAATTAGCTCTCGGCACAGTTTCCAAACCGCAGGTGAAATGGCCGGCTCATGGGGCCGAGGAATCCAGCACTTGGATGGGAAAGCGAAGTGCCGCCAGTCCGGGGCCGCGCCGCTCCCGCCGGATCATCTGCCGTCGCCTGTTGCAATGTGGGCCTTGGCAATGAGGGGGCTGTGATTTACAGATAAGTCCATGGCCACACTCACTCTGGAACTCGACAGCTATCTGGCGCGCTCGCTTGAGGAGTCTGCGCGTCGTGAGCACAAGCCACTGGCAGCCTGGGCGCGGGAGAGGCTGCGCCTCGCCGCGATGGAGACGGAGGCCGAGGCCAACGGGTATCCGCCTGGATGGCTGAGGCTCTTTGCCAGCATTGAGGACGAAACCTTCGTGTCAACGAGCCGGAGTGATGCAAGACCGGTGGCAGCACTGGAACTGGAATAACCTGGAGGCACTGAAATGGCCTACTGCCTGGACACCAACACCATCGTGTTTTGCCTGCGGGGCAAGTCGGCCAAGGTCATGCAACGGCTGCACGCTACACCCGCAGCCGAAGTGCGTGAGCCCATGCAAGTGCGTGCGGAATTGCGAGTGGGAGCGGCCAAAAGTGCCAAGCCAGCTGAAAATGCGGCCAAGGTTGAGAGCTTCATCAAGCCCTACACCGTGCTCTGGCCGGATGACGACATCATGACTCACTACGTCGCGATCCGCTGCGCACTCGAAGAGAAAGGGCAGTGCATCAGCGAAGCAGATTTGTGGATCGCCGCCACGGCTCGGTCGCGAGGCGATGTGGTCGTGACGAACAATGTGGATGAGTTCCAGCGTGTCCCCGGTCTCATGGTTGTGGATTGGACGGTTTGATCGCCCATCTGACATCCTTGCCAAACCCGAAAACGAACAGACCGAGGAATCCATCGCCTGGATGGGAAAGCGAGGTGAGAACGGTCCAGGGGGCGCGCTACCCCCGCCGGATCACTGGATTGCGGATGGCAGACTAGCTGCTTGCATCAGCCAGCGAATCCAACAACGTAGCGCCATGCCAGCCATCAAAGCCACGAAGCCCACCATCAAGTCCACTGCTGCTCGCCTGGTGAAAGAACTTCCCGAGACTGCCAGTTGGGATGATCTGATGTATCAAATCTATGTCCGCCAAAAGATTGAGGCAGGCATGGCGGATTTAAAGGCAGGAAGAAAGCATTCTCACGCTTCGATTCGCCAAGAATTCAGCCTTGATGCATGAACATCTTCTGGTCCAAGCAGGCACGCTCCGACCTCTGGGCGATTCGTGACTTCATCAGCCGCGATTCGGAATACTATGCTCTTTTGCAGGTGAAGCGCCTCATCGAGCGTGTGGAGCACCTCGCAGGCAGTTCGATGAAGGGGCATCCCGTGCATGAGTATCCTGAACTCAACCTCCGTGAAACGCATCAAGAGAACTACCGCATCATCTACGAGGTGGGGAAAGACGAGCTTTAAGTCGTCACGATTGTTCATATGAAGCAGATGCTACAAAAGCGACGCTTGGTGAAGCGTCGCTGAATCCAGCGCCTGGATCTAAAAGCGAGGCGTCGATGATCCAACGCCGCGTCGCCTTGGCTGAATCATGTGACCTGCCCCCGAAGTTTGAGCCAGTATTTATGAGAGTCCTGTGCGTCTGCGGTTTAGTTTCTGGGTTTGTGGTTTTAGGGTGGGTAGCGGCCTTGAATGGGGCGGGATGTGGGGAAGAGTGGGCTGATAGCGGTGATTGGGTTCCGGTATTGGGCTGTTGAGGATCGGTGCGGCGGCGTTTGAGGGCCAATCGCTGCGATTTGGGGGTTGGATCAGGGCGTTCAGGCGGAGTTACCTGCGGTTTGGTTCCGGTTCTTGCGGTTTAGCCTGAATTACCTGCCATTTGGTTCTTGTAAGGCTTCATTCAGGCGCATTTACCTGCCGTTTGATTCCGGTAATGGATGATTTGAGGTGGGTTCTCGACGGTTTGATCCACGGCGTGGCTGGTCGAAAGAGAATAGCGGCGATTTGATTCCGGTAATTCTTCGTTGCATTGACGGACAGGGACGTTGTGGTGGAGGTCGCTTTCTTTTGTTCATGCCATGAGTGCTTCTGCTGATTCTTCGTCGCCGCCGGTTCCGGTGATCTCTCCCTTTGCCCCAGAGCCGGTGATGTTGCATGCGGCGCTGGGAGAGTCGATTCGGCTGGGCATTGTGCGCGAGCTGGCGGCGGGACAATCGCTGAATGTGCAGATGCTGGCCACGCGATTGAAGCAGGATCCCGATCTGATCTCCAAGCACCTGCGGGTGCTGCGCGAGGTGCGGGCGATCCAGCGAGTAAGACCCGCGGATTCGGATGGGCGGCAGCAGTTTCATCAACTGCCACCGGGCACGGTGAGGACGCTGCCGGATGGCACGCGTGAGGTGGATTGGCAGGTGGCAGTGGCGCGTTTTTGAAAAGAGGGGCGCTGCTCTCGGGAGTGTGATCGCGCGATAGATCGGGCCTGGGCGGGACGTGAACGGTATCCGCACGACGCGTTCCTTTCACTCCTCTCTGACCCACTCCCTTTATGCCTCCTGTTCGTTTCGCTCTCGCTGGTTTTGGTGCTTGGGGTCAGTTTCATGCGCAGTCCATCGCGGGGAATCCGGAGGCGCGTCTGGTTGCGATTTCCGCCCCATCGGAGGCTTCGCAGGCAGAAGCTCGGAGGTTGCATCCAGAGGCGCAGATCTTTGCGGATAGTCTGGAGATGATAGCGCAGGTGGAGTGCGACATCATCGACATCGTCACGCCGAGTCACACGCATCGTGACATCGCGCTAGCGGCGATGCGGAGGGGAAGGCAGGTGCTTTTGGAGAAGCCGATGGCGATCACGCTGGAGGATTGCAAGGCGATTGTGGCGGCGGCGCGCGAGTGCGGGGTGCAGCTCGCGGTGGGGCATGAACTCCGCCTTTCCAGCCAATGGGGTCGCATCAAGGAGATCATCGAGGCCGGGACGATCGGGGAGGCGCAATACGTGCTGGTTGAGCTGTCGCGGAAGCCTTATCGCCAGGGGGCGAGCGGGTGGCGTTACGATCAGGATCGGGTGGGAAGTTGGGTGCTGGAAGAGCC
>JAIXVB010000668.1 GCA_027483245.1 Verrucomicrobiaceae bacterium
GGTCGCTGAGGCTGGTCAAACGACGGTCGTTTGGGCAGGATGGGTCGCTGAGGCTGGTCAAACGACGGCCGTTTGGGCAGGATGGGTCACTGAGGCTGGTCAAATGACGGTCGTTTGGGCAGGATGGGTCGCTGAGGCTGGTCAAATGACGGTCGTTTGGGCAGGATGGGTCACTGAGGCTGGTCAAATGAGCGTCCTGGAACTCCAACCCCTTGAGTTTAAGTCTGCTGTTAAGAGAGAAGTGGCAGCCACTTGGGCTAATTCTGAGAACTTGATCAGCAAGTTCGAGGGTTGTTGAAGGGGCTTGTGTGCGAGGCGGCATCCGCGATCAGGTGAGTTGAGTGGTTTTTCCGGGATAGGAAGATTGATAGGGGATGATGTGCTCGTTGGGTGAAAACAAGAATAAAGTGAATATTGGATCAGCAAAAATCTGTTTTAAAATAAAAAATATCAACGGAAAATTGCTGGTTAGTCATTAAAAGTTCGTGATTTGATTCTAAGAGTTAATCTATTTTTGTGTAACTTTCATCTCGAGTGCAGGGTTTAGAGGGTGGGCTCCGAGGAAAATCATTTATGAGAATGGGAATTTATCTTTCTCTGCAATATGTCGGTTACTCATCGAAAAGATTTACGTAAAGAGGCGTGGAAACAGGTTTTGTGGGGCCAGCATTGCCCCCGCAGAGGCCTGTTTTTGCGGATCCGTTTCCGTTTCCGCTTCCCTCATGCCTCCCGCTGTCTCTTCTATGATCCATCGCCCCTCCTCCTTTGATGTTCTGCGTGCTCTGTTTGCTGCGCTGATCTTCAGTTTCCCGCAGCTCCAAGCTGAACCAACATCACCGTCAGTAGAGCGTGAGGCCGGCGCAGCGGGCAAATCACAGGAGCTCAGCTCGCCAGATCAGGTGCCCCAGGGGCTGGAGAAGTCAGATTGGCAGAGCATCCGCGCGGCGCACAAGGCCTGGGAGCACAGTTTTATGCTCACAAAGGATGGATGGCAGGCGCGCAATGCAGGGCAGCAGTGGACCACGCAATTTGATGGGCGTGGCTTTTTGGCCAAGCCGAAAGCGGCGGAGTGGCAGTGGGGCTTGGAGCTGCGCAGTTACGGTTTCGGCCCGCAGCAGCGGGCGGTGCAGGGGCAGCCTGTGGTGAAGGCGGAGGGGCAGCGCCTGAGCTACCAGTGGGATGCGGATGTGCAGGAATGGTTCGTCAATGATCAGCGCGGCCTGGAGCATGGTTTCACGTTGGCGCGGCGTCCTGCGGGGGCGGCTGCGGATGCGGCGCTGGAGATGGTGCTGGGCACACGTGGCACGCTGAAAGCCAGCGTGGCGGCGGATGCGCAGACGATTTATTTCCGTGATGGAGCGGGCGCACCGGTGGTGACCTATGCGGGACTGAAGGTGTGGGATGCGGACGGGCAGGTGTTGCCTTCACGTTTCATGGCCGGGCCTGAGGGTGGCATTGTCTTGAGAGTGGACGAGAGCGCAGCGCGCTACCCCATCACCATCGACCCCATCGCCCAGCAGGCGTTTTTGAAACCTTCGGCGGATTCGCTCGGTTACGCTGGGGTGGGAGATAACTTCGGCTTTTCAGTGGCGGTGAGCGGGGACACGGTGGTGGTCGGGGCTAGATATGAGGACAGCAGCAGCACGGGCATCAACAGCACACCGGATGAGGGGAGCCCCAATTCCGGAGCAGCCTACGTGTTTGTGCGCAGCGGCAGCACCTGGAGTCAGCAGGCCTACCTGAAGGCCAGCGAGGTCAGTCGGGAGGACAGCTTTGGCTTTTCGGTGGCAGTGAGCGGGGACACGGTAGTGGTCGGGGCGAATGAGGAGGACAGCGGCAACACGGGCATCAACAGCACGCCCAACGAGGGTGCCTACAATTCTGGGGCGGCCTATGTGTTTGTGCGCAGCGGCAGCACGTGGAGCCAGCAGGCCTACCTGAAGGCCAGCGAGGTCACTACGCAAGACAACTTCGGATACTCGGTGGCAGTGAGTGGTGACACGGTGGTCGTCGGGGCGAATCTCGAGGACAGCAGCACGACGGGCATCAACAGCACGCCAAATGAGCTGTTCCTCAATGCTGGAGCGGCCTACGTTTTTGTGCGCAGCAGCGGCACCTGGAGTCAGCAGGCCTACCTGAAGGCCAACCAGGTCACGGCAAATGACTACTTCGGCTTTTCGGTGGCGGTGGACGGAGATACGGTGGTCGTCGGGTCTGTTTTCGAGGACAGCAGCACGACGGGCGTCAACAGCACGCCCAATGAGCTCTTCAATGCTGCCGGGGCAGCCTATGTGTTTGTGCGCAGCGGCAGCACGTGGAGCCAGCAGGCCTACCTCAAGGCCAGCCAGGTCACGGGGTTTGATTGGTTCGGCAGCTCGGTGGCGGTGAGCGGGGACACGGTGGTCGTTGGTGCGCATTTTGAGGACAGCAGCACGACGGGGATCAACAGCACGGCCAATGAGGGGGCCTTCGAATCTGGGGCGGCGTATGTTTTTGTGCGCAGCGGCGGCGTGTGGGCCCAGCAGGCTTACCTGAAGGCCAGCCAGGTCTCGGCGAATGACCTTTTCGGCTGGTCGGTGGCAGTGAGTGGGGACACGGTGGTCGTCGGAGCGTACACGGAGGACAGCAGCACCTCTGGCATCAATAGCACGCCCGATGAGAATGCCGATAATGCGGGGGCGGCCTATGTGTTTGTGCGCAGCGGCAGCACGTGGACCCAGCAGGCCTACCTGAAGGCCAGCCAAGTCACTGCGGCAGACAATTTCGGCAACTCGGTGGCAGTGAGTGGGGACACGGTGGTCGTCGGTGCGCATTTTGAGAGAGGTGACACCACAACCATCAACGGCACGGCCAATGAGCTGGCCAGCGCAGCCGGGGCGGCCTACGTGTTTGTGCGCAGCGGCAGCACCTGGAGCCAGCAGGCGTATGTGAAGCCGTCAGGGCCACTCGGTCACGCCGGGACGATGGACCTGTTCGGCAACTCGGTGGCAGTGAGTGGTGACACGGTGGTCGTCGGTGCGCATTTTGAGGACAGCAGCACGACGGGGATCAACAGCACGCCCAATGAGGGGGCCTTCGATTCTGGGGCGGCGTATGTTTTTGTGCGCAGTGGCGGGGTGTGGGTCCAGCAGGCCTATCTGAAGGCTAGCCAGGTCTCGGCATACGACTACTTTGGTTATTCGGTGGCGGTGAGCGGGAACACGGTGGTCATCGGGGCGAGGGGTGAGGACAGCACCACGACGGGCATCAACACCACACCGGATGATTTAACCAACAATTCCGGGGCGGCGTATGTGTTTGCGCGCAGCGGCGGGGTGTGGACCCAGCAGGCCTACCTGAAGGCCAGTGAGGTTTCGGCCTTTGACGACTTCGGCATCGCGGTGGCAGTGAGTGGGGACACAGTGGTCGTCGGAGCGCCGGGTGAGGCAAGCAGTACGACGGGCATCAACAGTACGCCGGATGAGGGGAGCCCTCATTCCGGGGCGGCCTACGTTTTTGTGCGCAGCAGCGGTGCCTGGAGCCAGCAGGCCTACCTGAAGGCTAGCGAGGTCTCGGCGAGTGACCAGTTTGGCTGGTCGGTGGGTGTGAGCGGGGACACGGTGGTCGTCGGGGCGTCGTATGAGGCCAGCAGCAGCACTGGGATTAACAGCATGCCGGATGAGTTTGCCACCGGTGCCGGGGCGGCGTATGTGTTTGCGCGCAGCGGCGGCACCTGGAGCCAGCAGGCCTATCTGAAGGCCAGCCAGGTCTCGGAATATGACAACTTCGGCTGGTCGGTGGCAGTGAGCGGTGACACGGTGGTCGTCGGAGCGCCGAATGAGTCCAGCAGCACCTCAGGTATCGACAGCACGCCAAATGAGATGATTTACTATGCCGGGGCGGCATATGTGTTTGCGCGCAGCGGCGGCACCTGGAGCCAGCAGGCCTATCTGAAGGCCAGCGAGGTCTCGGAAAATGACCTTTTCGGCTGGTCGGTGGCAACGAGTGGGGACATGGTGGTCGTCGGGGCAAGGGGTGAGTCCAGCAGCACCACGGGCATCAACAGCACGCCGGATGAGTTCTCCTACAATGCTGGGGCGGCGTATGTGTTTGTGCGCAACAGCGGTGATTGGACCCAGCAGGCCTACCTGAAGGCCAGCCAGGTCACGGAAAATGACTACTTCGGCTGGTCGGTGGCAGTGAGCGGGGACAAGGTGGTCGTCGGGGCGAATTTGGAGGACAGCAGTACCACGAGCATCAATGGCACGCCCAATGAGGGGGCCGACGGTTCCGGTGCGGCCTACATTTTCTCCGGTTTCGGCCCGGAAGTGGCCGCCCCGACGGTGACGAATGTGGCCCCGGCGACAGGCAGCACGGCGGGCGGCACGGTGGTCACGATCACTGGCACAGGCTTGACCGATGCCACGGCGGTGACGTTTGGCGGCACGAATGCGACGAGCTTCACCGTGGACAGCGCCACGCAGATCACGGCGACGACTCCGGCGCGTGCGGCAGGCGCGGTGAGTGTGGAGGTCACTACCCCTGGCGGAACGAATGCGGTGAACACGTTGTTCACTTATTTCGATCCAATTCTGACCGCTGCCTACACCAGTGCCACGGATGTGCCGGTGACTGCGGCGGGTTACACGGCCAGCGGCAAGACCGTGAATCTGAGTCTCGGCTTCACACCGGAGACGGGCACTCAGCTGATGGTGGTGAACAACACGGGCTTGGCTTTCATCAACGGCTTCTTCGACAATCTGGCGCAGGGTCAGGTGGTGACGCTGAGTTTTGGCGGAGAGGTTTATGAATTCGTGGCCAACTACTACGGCGGCACGGGCAATGACTTGGTGCTCGTGTGGAAGAACAATCGTGTTCTGGCCTGGGGCAATGGTGGCTTTGGCAAGTTGGGCAACAGCTCGACGGCGGACAGTTCGGTGCCGGTGGCGGTGACGCAGACAGGTGTGCTCAACGGCAAGACCGTGATCGCGGGCGCGGCTGGAGATTCCCACAGCATCGCACTCTGCTCAGACGGGACCGTGCTGACCTGGGGGCGGAACAACAACGGCCAGCTCGGCAACAACTCGACGACGGACAGCTCA
>JAIXVB010000025.1 GCA_027483245.1 Verrucomicrobiaceae bacterium
ACACAAGCGTCTGTGATGCTCTGCCCATAAGTGAGTGGCTGCCCTGGTTTTGTGTCTTGGCGGCCCTCCACCAGATGACTTTCGATCATGACTCCTGTGACAGCCGTGCTACCGGAGCTGATCTGTTCGGCGAGAGACTGCGAGACAAGGGGTTGTTTGCGATAGTCCTTCAGGCTATTTCCGTGGCTGCAATCCACCATGATGCTGCCAGGGAGTCCGCGCGTAGTGAGTTGATCCACCGCAGCCTGGATGGAGGCTGCATCGAAGTTGGTTCCAGCTTTGCCACCACGCAGAATGATGTGACAGGCATCGTTGCCGCGTGTTTTCACGATCGCAGCCACCCCATCCTTGGTCACCGAAAGGAAACAATGCTGACCTGCGGCGGCCTGGATTGCATCCAGGGCGATTTGGATGCCGCCATCAGTGCCGTTTTTGAAGCCAACTGGCATCGACAATCCTGAAGACAGCTGACGGTGCACCTGACTCTCCGTCGTGCGTGCACCGATGGCCCCCCAGGTCACGACATCCGCGATGTATTGCGGCGTGATCACATCCAGAAACTCCGTTGCAGCGGGCACGCCCATTTGGCAGAGCTCGATCAGGAGGCTGCGTGCTTCACGCAGGCCTCTGTTAATGTCGTAGCTTTCATTGAGGTGAGGGTCATTGATGAACCCCTTCCAGCCGACGGTCGTGCGTGGTTTTTCAAAATAGACCCGCATCAGAATCTCCAGATCCGCACTGTATTTCTCACGCGCTTTTTGAATCAGGTGGCCATACTCCAGTGCTGACTTGTGATCGTGAATTGAGCAGGGGCCCGTAACGACAAGCAGACGGTCGTCTTGTAGCTTGAGGATTGCCTCGGAACTGCGACGCGATTGCTCCACAAAGGCAGCTTCCTTTTCGCCCAACGGAATGTCATGCATCAAAAGCGCTGGTTGGATCAGCGGCAGGATCTCCGCCACGCGGAGGTCATCGGTCGGATGGGAAAGGCTCACAGGTCAGTCAGGTTGGCAAAAAGGGCGTGCAAGTTGGGCTGGATTGACATTTACGCAAGCGGGCTATCGCAATCGCCTCATTTGGGAAAGCTGCCGCCCTCGGTCGAGCAACCAGAGCTGCCACCGCTCGCGACTTTGGGGTTGATCCATGGACCCATTTCAATGGGTGGCATCGAGTCTTGTCAAAACAGGGTGCCTAGACGTGACAAATATACCAATTACAGTAATTAAGACCTCGTCGGACATTTTGCAAAGCTTTAAATCTAGCATCCACAAAGCTTTATGCGGCTCTTTTCCCAGCTGCCACCTGTGATAAACCCTCCTTACCAGACGTTTGATTGCCCACCATGAATCGCCGCCGCTTTCTTCAGACCTCCGCCGCCGTCTCCAGCCTCGGCTTCCCTGCCATCCTCCGCAGCGCCTCGCCGAACTCGCTGCTCCAGGTCGCCAGCATCGGAGTCGCTCGAATGGGCGGTAACACGATGCGCAGTGTCGCCCGGCATGAAAAAGTCAAGATCGTCAGCCTCTGCGATGTGGACGCCACCCACCTCGCCCAGGCTGCCAGGGACTTCCCTGGGGCCAGTCAGCACAAAGACTGGCGCGAGATGATGGCGAAAAATGGCGACAAGTTTGATGCCATCACCATCGGCACCCCAGATCACAGCCATGCAGGTCCCTGTGTCACCGCACTGCGCGCGGGAAAACATGTTTACCTGCAAAAACCCATGGCCCCGACCCTTCACGAATGCCGGGTCATCACGGAGGAGGCAAAAAAAGCAGGCGTCGTCACCCAACTCGGCAATCAGGGCCGCTCGAGCATTGAGGCGCGCATGACGGTCCTACTGATTCAAAGTGGTGCCATTGGGAAGATCAAAGAAGTCATCATGTGGGAAAACAAACCCCTGAGTTGGTGGCCTAAAAACACCGTCCTCCGCCCCCAGGCCGATGCCATCCCTGAGGGGCTCGACTGGGATCTCTGGTGTGGTGTCCGGCCTCCCGTTCCTTATTTAAAAGACACCTATCATCCGCAGAACTGGCGCGCCTGGTTTGACTTTGGCTGTGGTGAGATGGGCGACATGGGCTGCCATCACTTTGACACCACCTTTGACGCCCTGAAACTCACAGCTCCCACCCGTGCGCGTCTGACCCATGGGGGTAGCAGCGGTGCCTTATGGGGTGAAAAACGCATCGTCGAACTCGACTTCCCTGGCAGCGAATACACCGCAGAAAATACCCTGCGCATCACCTGGAACGACGGCGGCATGGAGCCCGATATGAACAAGGTAAAAATGCCCAACGTACTCACCAAATTCCCCGCCTCAGGCACCTGCTGGGTAGGCACTGAGGGTAGCATTTTCAAGCCCTATGGCCAACGCCCCTTTGTGCTGCCAGAGGCCCATTTCCCAGCCGAAAAATACCCCAAGGGGCTCAAAGGTCAGGATCATTACCACGACTGGGTCGATGCCATCCTCACCGGCAAAAAAAGCTGCGCTGACTTCAGTCATGGCGGTCCCCTGACAGAAAGCGTCCTCGTCGGCACCCTCACGGATCGCTTCCCCGGTCAGTGGCTGGAATTTGATCGTGAAACCTGCGCCATCAGCAATCATGAGCTAGCGAACAAACTCGTGAAACGCGTCTATCGAGAAGGCTGGCAAGTGCCTGGCCTCGGCTGATCAACGCCAACGGGCAATGACACGCCCCTTTTGACCTGGGTGCAGTACCTGAGCAGAACCACTGCAGCTTCACCACGATCGCTCATCGCAGAAACTCACGCTGCAGGTGTGAAAGGTCATGTCACAAATGACCCGATTAGGGGTAATTCTATGCAGGCAAAGTGCCAGACAAGATCTGTATGAAAGACATTGAACCACTTCAGGAAGGCAAAAAGGGCATCGTATTCAAAGTCACCGGCGACGATGGCGTGGCCAAGGTGATCAAGCTCCAGGAAGAACACCCTTCGCGTGCGATCGTTGGCACGGCACTGCTGATGCAGGCAGGAATCGAGACAGCGGCGATCCTGCCTATCAAAGATCAAGGTTTAGCAAAAATGCAGGAGGAAGTGAAAGCGCTGATCGATGAAAAGCTAGCAACGGGGCAAGATGCTACAGCCGCTCAGTCACTCTGGAAGGCGCTGGACCAAGCAGCCAATGTGAGAGGGACAAAATTTAACAATGTCGTGCAGATGGACTTTGTTACCGGAATCGACCTGGAAAAAGCCGTGC
>JAIXVB010000221.1 GCA_027483245.1 Verrucomicrobiaceae bacterium
CTGCCGTCACCAATGGCGTGGTGAAACTGATGTTATTGCCCAGCGTTGTTCCGCCACTGTTCGTCGCACGCACACGGAAATGATACGTGGTGCCAGGACTGAGACCCGTCAGCGTCGCATTCACGAGATTGTTAATGCCACTCGAGATCGCATTCGGCGTGGCTAGCACATTCGCGCCGTAACCAACCGTCAATCCATGATCGAAAGAGACGCTCGTGCTGGCACCATTGGGAGTGACTCGGCCATTCAGCGAAACCGAAGTGCTGGTCAGATTGGCAACTGCCAGGGTTGTCACCACAGGAGAGAGAACGACTCCTTGACCGCTGAGCCGAATGTCAAAAGGGTTCTCATCAACATCCGTGCTGGTCAGCATCAAATCCGCCGTGGCGACTCCCATGTTGAGCGGTGTGAAGGTGGCGGTGAACGTGGTGCTGGAGCCTGGAGCCAGCGTGCTTTGCACGGGTTGCGTAAACGAGTAAACCCCTGCTGCGCCGAGGCTGACACTCAATCCTGAAAGACTCGCCGCGCCTGCATTCTTGATCGTGAAAGTCTGACTGCGTGGCGAATTCAGAGCCGTGTTGGCGAAGGTAAAACCAGCAACGCCATCCACCAGCAGATTGCTTGGAGAGGTGTTGGCACCGATATAGACTTCGATCTCAGGTGCGGACAGTCCATTGAAGGATTGCACACTTTCTAGCAGGCCTGAGGAACTGCTTCCAGCTGGAATCGCTCGGGCACGAATTTGACCGACCTGCGGCAAGTTCAACCCTGCGATTTCCCAGCCACCATTGATGCGCGAGCCAGCTCCGAGTGGTATGTAATTCGAGCCACCATCCGTGCTCAATTCGAAGTTCACATGGGCGGCTTCTGGTGAGGTGCCTCCACGCAACCACTGCACGCGGCCAATATCAGGAATCGTCAGGGTTTGACTCGCGGCTTCATTTTCAAGGCGTGCGATGCGATTGCGTCCCTGGCCTCCAATCGAAGTGAAACTACCCCCCACCAAAATTTTACCATCAGCTTGAAGGCAGAGCGTCATCACACTGTTGGACGCGGTTGGATCAAAATTCATATCCAGCGTGCCATCTGCCTGAATGCGGGCGATGCGACTGCGCGTGACGCCCCCCACCGTGCTGAAATTTCCTCCCAAAATGATTTTGCCATCGGCTTGAAGGGCCAGAGTCAACAAACTCGTGCCGACCACATTCGGATTGAAACCCACATCCAAGCTGCCGTCCGTATTCACCCGTGCGATGCGACTCCGTGCCACGCCATTCACAGTGACAAAGCCACCCGAGATCACCAACTTGCCATCCGGCTGGAGCAACATCGCACCGACGGGATTATCCGCTGACACATTGAAGCTGGCATCGAAGCTACCATCCGCGTTCAATCGTGCCAGATGACTGCGGGCAGTGCCTGCAATGTTGCTGAAAGTGCCACTGATGATGAGCTTCCCATCGCGCTGCACGACGATGCCATTGACCGAGCCGTTAGGGTTCGGATTGAAGCTCGCATCCACCGTGTCGTCCGCATTGAAACGCACGAGGCCATTGCGCGTGACACCCGCGATGGAACTGAAGTTGCCTCCCACGAGCACCTTACCATCGGGTTGATAAGCCAAGCAACTCACCGTGAAATCCGGCTGAGGAGTGAAGCTCGGATCAATGGTGCCATTCGCATTCACTCGAAAGAGAAAATCAACATTGCCACTGCCGACCACGATCTTGCCATCCGGCTGCAAGAGCAAGGCATTGACACCACCGGACACAGGATTGAAACCCGACTCCAAACTGCCATTGGCATTGAGACGCGCCAGCCGGTTGTGAACCACCCCGCCAATCGCTGTGAAATTTCCACCCCCAACGATGATCTTGCCATTGGGTTGAGTCACGATGGAAGCCACCGTACCATTGGCATCTGGATTGAAGGAATCATCAACCTGACCTGCGGCTGGCACACCCGTGGTGAAGACACGATCCACCCCGAAGGTGGTGCCCTGCGTGTTCACGGACCGCACCCGGTAATGATAGATCGTGCCCGGAGAGAGACCTGTGAGTGCGGCCGTCACACCTGTATCGGTGCCTCCGCTGATGGGCGAGGGACTCGCAGCCACTGTCGAGCCATAGCCATTGGTGAGGCCATAGTCGAACGTCACCGTCGTGGCCAGGCCGTTCGCATTGACGAGTCCATTCAGAGTGGCCGTAGTCCAAAGAATGTTCGTGGCCTGCTGAGTCACTGCCGATGGAGAGGTGCTGCCGCCCGTGCCGGTCAGGCTGATGTCGAAGGGGCTCTCATCAGGATCAGTGCTGCGAACTTGGAGCGTGGCCTGACGCAGCCCCACACCACTTGGCGTGAAAATCACCGTGAAGGGAGCCGTTTCGGCGATGCCCAGACTTTGCTCAGGCCGGTCCTGAATGCGGAAATCACTGGCATGCGGTCCCACAAAGTTCAGTGTGATCCCACCGAGTGTGGTCAGCCCCTCATTCAAAAGCGTGAAGTTCTGTTCCACACCTGTCTGATCTTGACCCGCGCGAAAGTCATCAAACGTCAGCGGTGTCGCCGAAGGCACGGCCAAATCATCGGCATCAAACTCCAAGCCGACCCGGAAAGTGCTGTTGGCGGTCATGCCCCAGTCAGCAACATTCAGGTTCACCTGTTGCAATGTCCACCCTCCCATCTGCGCGGTCAGCACTTTGGTCGTGGCATCAAAACTGATCTTCACTCGGCCTGTCGCATCCGTGGTTAGGCCGCTCTGCCCCTGTTCGACGACATACACAGAGCCATCGGTATCGGTGAGCATGGTTTGGCTAAAGCTGTAGCGGCTATCAAAACCAGCCTCTCCACCTGCGACCAGCCGATGTACCGTGCCATCCGCACGTGTGTGACTCACCACCATATAAGCCCGTAGCAGATCCCCCCAAGTCGTGATGTTGCTTTCCAATCCCGCAGGAATATCGACCGTGACTTCGGCACTCCAGGATTGATTGTAGGAAGGCTGAAAACTCTGATGACGATATTCCGCCACTGCATCTTGAGCAGCACCTGCATTGTGGAATGCCAGAGCTCCACCAGTCTGCTGAACTGTGGCAGCCCCTGTGCTACGGATCTGCACAAACTCAGCATCCAGGCTGCCTGTGAAGTCATAACTCACCGAAGTGATAGGCGCTCCGACAGTGCCAAAATCCACACCCGGCCCACCATCCGTGAGCGCTGCCCCGCCCGGACCTTGCACGCCGATTTCAGCATCGGCTCCCGTCACTTGAAGCACCAAATCAGATCCCACAGGGGAAATACGGGCGCGATTGAAAACGACGGAAGCACTGCCGTGGTCGCTGTACACACGTAAGTTCTGTGCTGCATCCACAAGATGGAAAGCTGGAAAATAGGCACCGCTGGGAGCCCCCTGTGGGATCGTCACTTGGAGACGATAGACCCCGCTCAGATTTGTGCCTGAAATCAGATTGCTCGCAGTTGTATAACCAAAACCACCGGCATCACCTTCGAAGAAATTCGAGGCGTAAAGCAAACCCGAGACATCGTCACTGAAGGTCACCTCAAACTCGAACACGGCAGGAGCACTGCGCACATCCACACTGGCAGGAAAACCCGCCACGCTTACCAACACAGGTGCCGCAGCATCAATGTCACCGGTGTTCACGACCATGAGCCCGGCCGCAGTAGGAGGTGGGATCAAATAAGAATCTTCCACTTCATCAGCGCCTTGCGGAGTCCAGTCCTGATACTGAGCGTTGAACGGCATCACTTGAATCCCCACCGGCCAAAGTCCTGGAGCCACATAAAGCGGAATCTCCATCTCGATTTCATAAACGCCGCTGGTGCCTGACCCCGAGATACGATTCGTATCCTCGATTTGAAAACTCTGCTGAAAATGACCCGCGCTCACTGAGGCCGGAGTCAGCGTCAGAGTGAGCGAATGATCCGGGAACAACTCCGCATCCGAGTCCACGGTGACCTGGACGGTGACCATCTGTGCTAAACTCGTGACATCCGTCGAAGAAGGTGTGATGACCACATTGGAAAGACGCACAGGCGGTGTTTTCTCAGGGGCGATGTGCAATTCAAAGGCTCCCTTTTCTCCATCCCCATCAAAGGTCGAAGACCCGACCGCAAGGTGATACACCGTGCCGGCCTCAGCTCGGAAAACGAGTCGCGAAACGCCGTAGTTTTGCCCAAAGAAATTCAAGTCACCGGCGCGTCTAGAGTATTGATTGAAACCCTGAAGGGTGAGGTCGGCCAGTCCAGGAGCGCCGGTGTAAAGGGCCAGCAATGTGCTCGCCTTGCTTCCCACCGTATGAATGGTGAACCACCCTGTCGAAGGTGCTGTCCACTGCGCCCAAACCGAGGCCCCCATGCGGCCATTGAGTGTTCGTTCATTGGCTTCCATCGTTGCCAGACGATTTGACCCAGAAACATTCACTGTCGATGCACTGCCAAGATTGAGACGATCAGTGAAATTGTCAGCGATCAGGTTGCCTGTAGCTACCCCGCTCAAAAGTAGATCAAAAGGACTCTCGTCGAAGTCATTGCTGATCAAGCGTAGGGTCGCCGGATGCAGACCGACCGAGGTAGGCGCAAAGGTCACCGTAAAAGTCGTCGTCGCGCCTGGAGCTAAGGTGCTAACCAAAGGTTGAGTGAACGTGTAATCCGCAGGAGTCGCTAGGCTCAGCGACAAACCCGTGAGATTGACGGTGCCGTTGTTTTGAATCGTGAACGTTTTTGCTGCGCTGCTCGCACCGACTGCAACGGTGGAAAAATCAGTGGTTCCAGCATTGTCGATTTGTTCATCTACAGCAGCCGTGCTCGCTCCTCTGAAGACAGCAATCTCAGGCGCAGAAAATCCACTGAAGCTCTGGATCGACTCCACGAGGCCAAAGCTGCCACCCCGTTGTCCACCCACCGTGCGGGCTCGAGCCCTAACCTGACCCGAGAAAGGCAGGCTCAACCCCGTGACCTCCCAACCACCCGGAATGCGAGTCACCCCATTCAACAGGGTGTAAGAGGCCCCACCATTGTTCGACACCTCAAACGTCACCTCCATCGCCTCAGGGGATGAACCTCCACGCAGCCATTCAATGCGATTCGCGGAAGGAATCGTGAGCGTTTGTGTGGCAGGATCATTGTTCAAACGAGCCAGATAATCCTGAGCATAACCATTCGTGGTCGTGAAGGTGCCGCCCAGAATCACTTTCCCATCGGCTTGAAGAGCGATGGCATTCACCACATCATTGGCACTGGGATTGAACCCCAGATCCAGGGTGCCCTCAGGATGAAACCGGGCCAGTCGATTGCGGGCGACATTGCCCACCGTGGTGAAGAACCCACCCGCTAGAATTTTCCCATCCGCCTGCAACGCCAGCGTGTAAACCGTGTTGTTAATGGCACCGGGTTGAAATCCTGCATCCAAGCTGCCATCCGCATTCAAGCGTGCCAGACGATTGTAAGTTGCCCCTCCCAACGTGGTGAACAACCCCGCAAGAAGGATCTTCCCATCAGGCTGCTGTAACAGCACAGAGACCTCGTTGTTTGCGTCCAAATTAAAGCTGACATCCAAGGTTCCGTCAGCATTCAACCGTGCGATTCGATTCCGAGCCACGCCACCCACCTGGGTGAAGGAACCTCCAATCAAATACTTGCCATCGCTCTGTCGAATCATCCCACTGACAGTGCTGTTGACATCAGGATGGAAGCCCAA
>JAIXVB010000666.1 GCA_027483245.1 Verrucomicrobiaceae bacterium
ACGTCAGGCCATCGTCTGTGCTGCGCTGATAAAAAGCGCGCATGTATTCGAGGCAAAACAACATGTGCACCGTTCCATCTTTGTCCGCGATGAGGACCGGGTTGTTGTAAGTCACCGTGGTGGGGTCTGTGTTCTTCAGGGCCAAGGCAAATGGGTTTTTGGTCTTAGCGCCTTCGACTGCGACGATGCTGCGCGCAGGACTCCAGCTGATTCCCTCATCCGTGCTGCGCCGCAGGAGGATGTCGATTTGATCCCAATCACTGCCATCTCGGCGGGCCTCACACCAGGCGAGCACAGTGCCTTTGGCGGTGACGACGATGCCTGGGATGTGAAACACTTTGTAGCCGAGGTCACCCACTCGAAACAGCGGCTGCTTACTCAAAAAGGGTTCAGCGGCTTGGGTGAAAGAACCGGTTGAGGCAATCACTAGGGTCAGGAGTGAAAAAAGGAGAGTCTTCATGGGCTGAGAAAACGTGCTCTGCGCCATCGGCTCACTGGTCAAACGCCGTGACCAGAAGCGTGAGGAGGTTCTTGCAGGCGCGGGAGGATGTCGCAAGGTGAGCTCCCACCATGACCTCGATTCTCCGCCCCTTCTTGGGTTCTGTTCTTCTAAGCGTTTGCAGCTTTGCCGCTGAGGCAGAACTTCCACTCACTCCTGCACAGGAATGTCGGCCTCGTTTGGGCTTGCCGAATTTTCTAGCCAAAGTGCAAACTCCGGGAGCTGAGGTGAAGATTGGTTATTTGGGCGGGAGCATCACGGCTCAGCAGGGATGGAGGCCGAAGACGTTGGCGCATTTTCAGGCAGCCTATCCGCAGGCAAAAATCAGCGAGATCAATGCGGCCATTGGCGGGACAGGATCGGACCTCGGCGTTTTCCGTTTGAAACAGGATGTGCTCGATCACCAGCCTGATTTGATGTTTGTCGAATTCGCCACCAACGACGGCGGTGCTTCCCCGGAGCAGATCTACCGCTGCATGGAGGGCATCGTGCGGCAGACTTGGCGTGCTTTCCCGAAATGCGACATCTGTTTTGTCTATACGCTGACCGAATCGGCTGCCCCAGCGATGTTAAAGGGCAGCTTTCAGCGCTCGGCCAGTGCCATGGAAAAGATCGCTGATCATTACGGCATCCCGACGATTCATCTGGGCATGGAGGTCGCTCGATTGGCCAAAGCAGGCAAGTTGGAGTGGAAATCCAAACTCCCGAAGACGGATGAAGAGAAGAAGGCCCTCGGCGACAAAGTGGTCTTTGCCCCCGATAGCGTTCATCCGCATGTCGAGACCGGCCATGAGCTGTATTTGCAGGCCATTGTGCGTTCTTGGGCACCGATCGAGGCGGCTTCGAAAGCCGCGACTCCCCATGAATTAGGCACTCCTTTCATCGCCACCAACTATGAGTCGGCGAAATTGCTTCCCATCACCGAAGCGACTCTCTCCAGTGGTTTCAAGCTGCTGGATCCAAAGACCGATCCCTTTGGCAAAAGCTGGGCAAAACGCATGACCACACTGCATCAAGGCACGAAGCCTGGCGAAGTCATCAGCTTCAAGTTCAAGGGAACGCGTTGTGCGATTTATGACATTGTGGGCCCGAACTGTGGCCAGGTGATCGTGACGCTGGATGATCAACCCGCGAAGATCGTGCCGCGCTTTGACGCCTACTGCACCTATTCACGTCTGAACACACTCATGATCGGCAGCGGTCTCACGGATGCCGTGCACAGCGTGAAGATCGAGATCCACCCGGAGCAGCCTGATAAAGCGACGATTTTGGCGAAGAACAAAAACACCATCGACAAGCCAGAGCGCTTTGATGGCACGTCGTTTTATCCTGGGGCCATTCTGCTCGTGGGTGAAATCGTGAAGTGAGTCCCTCAAATTTCCCGCCAGGGCGGCTTTGATGTCTTCCGCCATTTCGGCGGGCTCGTTCCTTGCACCGTCGCCGCCTGAATGCTCCTGTACAGACAATGCGATTTCTTCGTTGCCTCCTTTCTTTGATCTTGGCGACTGCTGTCACGACGGCGGTGGCAGCCCCCAAGGCGAAATCACGTTCGGCTTATGGAAAGCCGAATGTGTTGTTCATCATTGCCGATGACTTGAAGGATTATCCTGCATGGATGGGAGGACATCCGCAGGCAAAGACGCCGAACATGGATCGCTTGGCCAAAATGGGCATGCGCTTCACCAATGCGCACTGCAATTACGCCCTGTGCAATCCCTCACGCACGAGTTTGATGACCGGTCTGCTGCCTTCATCGAGTGGTGTTTTTGGCAATGAACAGGATTGGCGTCGCAGTGTGCAGGTGCAGGGGAAACCGACGCTGCCTGAACACTTCAAAGCCATGGGATTCACCACTCTCGCTGGTGGTAAAATTTTCCATGCCAATCATGGAGGACCTGAAGGCCGCTTGACGGGTTGGCATGGCGGACGGCGCGGATTTGAGCAGGACGCTGCATGGGATATCCGCTTTCCAGAGACTGGCGTGCAGATTCCTGATCTGCCTGTGCACACTGGGCAAAACTTCAATGGCATGAACATTTGGCACTGGGATTGGGGCCAAATCGATGTGCCAGATGAACTGACCGATGATGGTGCCGTGGTCGGGTGGGCTGACAGTGTGCTCAAACAAAAGGCCAAAAAACCCTTCTTTCTGAGTGTCGGATTGTATCGCCCGCACTCGCCCTGGTATGCGCCCTCGAAATACTTCGAGATGTTTCCTTTGGACTCCATTCAACTGCCGGAAGTCAAAGACGATGACCTTGCTGATGTGCCTGCTTTTGCCCGTGCGCATGACAAACCGGGGAGCCATCATGAAGAGATCGTTAAACAAGATCAGTGGAAGGCGGCCGTGCAGGCTTATCTGGCCAATGTCGCCTTTTGTGATGCCATGCTGGGGAAGCTGCTGGAATCTTTGGAAGCAGGTCCCAACGCCCCCAATACCGTGGTGGTCTTCACCTCGGATCATGGCTGGTATTTGGGCGAAAAGAAGATGTGGCACAAAGGCAAACTCTGGGAGGAAACCACGCGTGTGCCGCTGACGGTGTATGCGCCAGGCCTCACGAAAGAAGACACGGTGAGTGCTGAACCAGTGTCGCTGGTAGATCTTTATCCCACGCTCTGTGATCTGGTGAAAGTGGCCAAGCCAGATCATCTGGATGGAAGCAGTTTTCTACCGCTCCTCAAAGATCCAAAGGCCCAAAGCACGCGTCCAGCAATCACGATCATGGGCGGTGGAAACAAAGCTAGCTACGCGGCCCGCAATCAGCGTTGGCGCTACATTCGGTATCATGATGGCTCGGAAGAACTCTACGACCATGAGTCGGATCCCAACGAATGGAACAATGTGGCTGACAAGTCTGAGAATGGCCCAATCAAGACCGAGCTTGCCGCCTTTTTCCCCAAGGAATTCAAAAGTGCCGTGCGTCCTGTGGCGGAGATTTTTGCGGCTCTCAGTGACGATGGTGGGGCTCATCTGAAGCTTCAGATCGGCGATGAACTCACGGCCGATGAAGCCCCGAAGATTGAGGGCAGGGGACTCTTTGTGGATGCCTCATTCACCTATCAATCCAAGATCGATCAAGACAGCACGCTGGTCGCTCAAGGGGGCGACAAGATGGGCTGGGCGCTGCATCTGGTCGCGGGCAAACCGACCCTCAGTGTCTTTGTCGATGGCAAGGTAACTGCGATTACCGGCGATGGTTTGACCGATGGTGTCTGCAACATCCGTGCCATGATCGATGCCGATGGCCTGATGTCTCTGGCCGTGCCGGGACGCAGTGAGATTCTCGGCACCGCCCCCTTTGCCAATGGTTTCCCCAAACAGCCAAGCCAAGGGTTGACGGCGGGACACAGCTTCGGCCCCCTCACCGTTAAAGCTTACCCCAACAGCACTCCATGGGATGGCGCGGTTCAGCGCTTGCGTATCACAGTGCTTCCGCCGAAAGAACAAATCGCTAAACCCGCTCCTGCCAAGAACTGACTCCATGCGCGCCCGCATCATCAAAGACTTCCGTTTCGAAGCCGCCCAAACACTGCCCAACCTTCCTGGAAACCACAAGTGCACCCAGATGCACGGTCACAGTTTCAAGGTGGAAATCGCCGTCGAGGGCGAAGTGGATCCTCACATCGGCTGGGTTTATGACCACGCTGAAATCACCAAAGCCATCAAGCCTTTGATCGATCGCATGGACCACGCGTATCTCAATGAGATCGAAGGGCTGGAGAATCCCACCATCGAGAACATGGCCGCTTGGTTGTGGAAGAAACTGGAACCACAACTCCCCGGTCTGTGCGAGATCGTCATCTACGAGACACCGACCGCACGTTGCGTGTTTCGCGGGGAGTTTTAAAACGCCACCGAGATCACTTCTTCTCGGCCTTGGGTTTGGCGGGTGCCGCTGGCTTAGGCTCGACGTAAGGCGGGTTGGTGTAGGCTCCAGGAGCCACTTCTTTCAGGTTGGCGGGCACTTCAGCCTGCACCAGTCCGAGCGCCCAACTCACCCCCCCGACGAGGATGTCTTGGAAAACTGGGTTCGTCCAGATGTCCTCGCGGTGCCCCATTGCCGTGTACCAGACGCGTCCCTCGCCTTCCTTGCGTGCCCAGGTGCTGGGGAACGGTGGACGTTTGTATTCATCCCCCTTCATGGCGGGTGCATCCATCACACTGAGCACATGGATGTCAGGCGTGAAGTCCTTCAGTGAATACCATTCTTCATGATATGAGTATTCAGGTCCTACCTTTTCAAAGCCGGGGAACTTGGGGTTTGTGACGGTATTTTTCACCGCTTGTTGGGCTCCGTGCTTGATGAATTCGCCTCCCAGAAAGCGCACGTAGGGATCGGCCTGTTCACCATGATTGAGGTAACGATCCGGTCCTTTTTTGGACTCGTTGTTGGTGTGAAACGTGTCGCTGGCTGAATGCGTGCCAATGAATCCTTTGCCTGCTTTGACGAAATCAAAGAGCGCCTGTTTGCCCTCGGCGCTCATCGGCGGTTGTTGATCGGTGCCGGCCTCCAGCAGATTGCCTGTCGTGTAGAAAAAGACGGCATCAAACTGAGCCAAGTAATCCTTGCTGAACTTCGAACCATCTTTGGAAAACTCGAAATCCCAGCCGTGTTTGCCGCCCAGTTCCAGCAGCACTTTCTCGGCGTGACTTGGCTGACCGTTTTTCCAGGAAATCACGCTGTGCTCAAAGCCGCTCGATTTCGAGAAGAACAGGATGCGTGGTTTTTTGGCATCGGGTGCTGCGAGGACGAGACTGAGGGCCAGCGCGAGGCAGGTGAGGGGAGCGAGGATGGATTTGAGCATGAGAAAGGGGGCGTGATCCGAAAACGGGAAAGGATGTTGTTTTTATCGCGTTCCGTTCGCCTTGGCAATCCTGGAAAACCATGCGCTAATGTTGGCGAACCAAACTCGTCTTCCAACCCAGACCTGAGCCTCTCGTTATGAACCGTCGATCCTTTTTTCAAACCACCGCTGCTGCCTCAGTTGGGAGCACCCTTGTTTCTCTGCCAAACTCGGCTGCCGCTGTCAGCATCGATCAAGCCGCCGCTGACCCGACTTACAAAATCAAAAATCATGGCATCAAGCACACGCTCATGGGCTGGTGCTGGAAGCCGATGGACACGCTCGTGTTGGCTCAGCATGCCAAGGACATCGGTCTTGTGGGCATCGAAGGCATCGACAAAAAGTTTTATCCCGAAGTGAAGAAAATGGGTCTGGGGATTTCCCTGGTCGGCAGTCATGGGTTTAGCAACGGGCCCTGCAATCCGAAGTTCCGTGATGAAGTGATTGCCAAACTGACCGACTCCATCGATCTCGCGGCCGATGTGGGCTGCCAAAAGGTCATCACCTTCACCGGCATGAAGTTCGAGGGCATGGACCGGGATCGTGCGATCAAGGACTGCATCGACACCTGGAAAGTCGTGCTTCCCCATGCGGAGAAAAAGGGCATCAGTCTGGTGCTCGAACATCTGAACAGCCGGGATGATAGCCATCCGATGAAGGGGCACCCGGGTTACTTTGGCGACGACGTGGACTTCTGTGTCGATCTCATTCACCAGATCGGCTCACCGCACTTTCAGCTGCTTTTTGATATCTACCATGTGTCGATCATGAATGGCGATGTCATCCGTCGCTTGCGACAACACAAGGAGGTCATCGGCCACGTGCACACGGCTGGGAATCCTGGGCGTTGTGAGTTGGATGAGAACCAAGAGATCAACTACCCGGCGATCATGCGTGCGGTTCAGGAGATTGGTTATCACGATTACGTCGCTCATGAGTTCATCCCCACCTGGTCAGACCCAATCCTCGCGCTACGTCATGCAGCGATGGTCTGTGATGTGTGAAATCGCTGCGTTTGGACGCCTGCTACAGCAAACCCTCGGCAGGTTGATAAAAAGCTTGAGGATAGAGCCTGACGCGCCAGTTTAGGTCATCAAAACGCTCCTGTAGCTCAATGGTTAGAGCAGGGCACTCATAATGCCTTGGTTCTCGGTTCGAATCCGGGTGGGAGCACACCTTCATTTGGCTCGGTGAAACGAACTTCGAATCCAATCTGAGCATCGTTCGTTATGGTCAGGCGCGATCTGCGCGGGAGCATCTTAAAGGTCACCTCAGCTCAAGGATGGACATGGGGTGTGCCCTTGATGTCCGCCGCGTGAGTGAGATCGGCGGGTGTAGTGGCCTTGTCTGAAGGAGGAATGGGGGTGGCTGGCGTTGTTGGGGGAATCAGTTGATCGACCCGTTCGCGCAGTTGTTTGATTTCTTGGATGAGGGCGCAGATGTCGGTGTCTTCTCTTTTCAGCTCGGGCTCGACAAAAAAACGGGCGAATAGACCGGTGAGCACTCCAAAGAGGCCGACGCCTGTGACCATGAGGAGCATGGCGACAAAGCGTCCCTCAACAGTGACAGGGTAGCGATCACCATAACCGACCGTGGTCATCGTGGTGATGCCCCACCAGAGGGCATCCATGGGAGACTTGATGTTTGAGGCCGGGTCATGCTCAAAGATCAGGATGGCGATCATGGAAAAGAGCAGGAGCAGCACGGCCATGAGCACGGTGGTGACCGCCATGCTGTGGACACGGTGGTGATGGAGGTAAGTCATCAACGCGCGCATCGAGCGAAAGGCGCGGAGCATGCGGATGATCTGAAAAATGCGGACGGCGCGACCGATCGAGAAAATCTCTGCGGGCAGGCAGGAGAGGAGGTCCACCCAACCCCAGCGCATGAAGTGAGCTTTGGAGCGGGCTTGACG
>JAIXVB010000435.1 GCA_027483245.1 Verrucomicrobiaceae bacterium
CTCGCCGGAGATGTGCGTGCCTTTGATCTCCAACCTGGGGCAGATGGCACCCGCTTCAAACTCGACTTCGCAGGTGAAGTGGTAGAGACCTTTTTGCCCATCATGGGAGATCACATGGTCGGCAATGCAGCGCTCGCAGCCTGTCTCGGCTGGGCGCATGGCATCGCACCGGAGCAGATCGCGGAGATCCTGCGCACCGCGAAACTCACCGGCGGACGCATGGAGACCAAGACCCTGCAGGGCATCTTGTTCATCGACGATACTTACAACGCCAATCCAGACTCCATGAAGGCAGGGCTCTCAACGCTGGCCTCTCTGGATCGCTCCGGTCGAAAAGTGGCTGTCCTGGGTCGCATGGGTGAGCTGGGCATTCACGCCGCTGAGGGGCATCGCAACGTGGGTGAATTTGCCGCCTCACTCGGTCTCTCGGCGCTGATCAGCATTGGCGATGAAGCCGCACAAATCACCGAGGCCGCACGTGCGGCAGGTCAACCCGAAACCCACCACTTTCCGAGCCATGAAACCTGCGCCGCTCACTTGAAAGAGCTGCTCAGAGCAGGGGATGCTGTCCTGTTAAAGGGCAGCCGCTCTGCGGGTATGGAAAAGGTTCTCACTCATTTTCAGAACGCATGATTTACTGGCTCTACGAACTCCGAAATTGGCTCGAAGCCGCTGATTGGATCAGCGAAGATTCGGCGCTTTATAAGCTGCTGAATATCTTTCGTTATCACACCTTTCGTGCCGGCGGCGCAGCGATCACCGCTTTTGCATTGTCGCTCATGTTTGGAGATCGGCTGATTCGCAAACTGATCTCCCTGAAGATCGGTCAACCGATCCGCACGGCCGAAGAGGTGCACAAGCTCTTCGAACTTCATGGTAAAAAAGCGGGCACTCCGACGATGGGGGGCCTCTTGATTTTGAGCACCATTGTGATCTCCACCTTGCTCTGGGCGAAGTGGGACAATGTGATGGTTTGGACGATTCTGTTCGCCACCGTCGGGCTCGGCGCTTTGGGCTTTTATGATGACTATCTGAAGATCAGCAAAAAGAACTCCAAGGGCGTGACGGCCCGCACCAAACTGGTCTGGCAGGGCAGCGTGGCCTTGATCGCTGGGCTGCTGATGGCCTATGCCGTGCCAGCGGATGAAGGCGTCACTCTGCGCGCGCTTTATGTGCCGTTTGTGAAAGATGCGTTGATCACAGACATGGGCATTTTTGCCGTGCTGCTCTTCACCTTGATCATTGTGGGCTCCTCCAATGCGGTGAATCTCACGGACGGCCTGGATGGTCTGGCGACAGGCTGCTCTCTCACCACCGCTCTCGCCTACGCGGGTTTTGGTTATGTCTGCGGCAATGCCAAATACTCCGAGTATCTCGGCGTCGCGCATCACACTCTGGCCAATGAGTTGCCGATTGTTGCCATGGCACTTGCCGGGGCTTGTGTGGGATTCCTCTGGTTCAATGCCCATCCGGCGAAGATGTTCATGGGCGATACGGGCTCCTTGGCGCTTGGCGGCTGCATCGCCACCCTCGCGATTGGCTGCAAGCAGGAGATCGTTTTGGCCCTCGTCGGTGGTGTTTTTGTCATGGAGGCGATGAGCGTTATCATTCAGGTCGCCAGCTTCAAGAAGCGCGGCAAACGTGTGTTCCGTATGGCGCCCATCCATCATCACTTTGAGCTCGGTGGCTGGCATGAAAATCAAGTCATCGTGCGCTTTTGGATCCTATCTCTGTTCTTCGCCTTGCTCGGGCTCGCCACACTCAAACTTCGTTAGTCATGTCATCATTCACCGGACAACACTTTGCTATCCTGGGCGCAGGGCGCAGCGGCCTTGGCGCCGCTCGGTTGGCGCGCCTGCATGGGGCCGAAGTGACGGTGTTTGATGAAGCGGATGCGGCAAAGATTCAAGGTGCCTTGGACAAACAACACGCGGAAGGGTTTCGCACCGTCACGGGCCAGCAGGCACGGGATTTGACCGTTGCTTCGGGTGATTTTCAAAAAGTCATCATCAGTCCTGGACTGGATGCTGGTTGGCCTTTGCCCCAAAAGTTCACGGACGCAGGCGTGCCACTCGTGGGTGAAATGGAGTTTGCCTTTCATCTCACAGAGATCCCGATGATTGGGATCACGGGCACCAATGGCAAGAGCACCTGCACGGAGCTCATCGCGCACATTTTGAATGCCACAGGCCGCCGCTCTCTGCCCTGCGGAAATCACGGCATTTCCCTGAGCGAAGTGGTCGCGAGTGGCGTGCCTTATGATGTGCTCGCACTGGAGATCAGCAGCTTTCAACTCGAGACCATTCAGCATTTCCGATCTCAGGTGAGTCTGTGGCTGAACTTCGCCGCGGATCACCTCGATCGTTATCCTAGCATGGAAGAGTACTTCAATGCCAAGGCCCGCATCTTTGAAAACGTGACGGCTGAAGATGTGGCCATCGTGCGTGCGGGTGAGTCGGTGTCTTCCGGCAAAGCGCAACGATTGACCTTTTCGGCTTATGGAGCGGAAGCCGATGCCACTTATTCGAAGGGGCAGTTTTGGGTTCAGGGCGAGTGCATTGGCGATGCTTCACAGATCCGTCTTCGGGGTCGGCACAACATGGAAAACATCCTGGCGGCACTGCTTTCCTGTCAGGTGTTTGGTGTCGCTCATGCAGACGCTTTGCAGGCGATCGAAAGTTATGAGCCACCAGCGCATCGTTGCGAATTGGTGCGTGTGTGGAAGGACCGCGAATACATCAATGATTCTAAGGCGACGAATCTGCACGCTTTGGAAGCTTGTTTGGGCTCGATGGATCGTCCCCTTGTTTTGATCGCGGGAGGAAAGGAAAAGGGGCTCGATTACAGCCCTCTTCGCGCCTCTTTGAAGGGACAAGTTCGGGCCATGGTTTTCATTGGTGAGATCGCTGCTTCATTGCAGCAGACGTTTGGCGATTTGTTAATCACCGAGCTGGCCACAGACATGGCCGAAGCGGTGCGCGTGGCGACTGAACTTTCGCAGGCGGGGGATGCCATCATCCTGAGTCCTGGCACGTCATCCTTTGACATGTACGCCGGTTACGGTCAGCGCGGCGAGGCGTTTCGCGCGGCGGTGCAGTCCCTTTCATAAACTCAACTTTATAACACTATGGGCCAGAAAAAGAAAGATAAGCTCCAGCTCAACCTGGAAAAACACAAACATCGAGTGGCCATGGTCACCGATGAAGGGGCATTCAATCAGCACGAGCCCAACTCCAACATGGCGCGCATGTTTGTCGTCATGCTGCTCATTCATGTGGTCGTCATCGGTGGCATCATCATCTATGATTTCGTCAATGGTGAAGAGGCTGTCCAAACCGAATTGAAACAGGATTTCACAGAAGCTGGCAAAAATGTTCTGCCTGATACGGGCGTGAATCTCGCGACCTTGGAAAAGGAGATCCCGATCGAGGAATGCTCCACCTATGAGTGGCGCTCGCAAGACTCACTGCCGCTGGTGGCTCAGAAGTTGGGTGTCTCTGAAGACATCCTGATCAAGATGAACGGCCTGGACAAAGGACGTCAGCTTCAGCAGAACGACATCATTCGGTTTCCGAAACGTCCGGTGGTGAAGGCGGTGGCAATTGGCATGGCTGGCGCCAATGGCGAGATCGCGCGCCCTGTGCCACCCGAGGCAAGTTTGACAGCGGCTGAGGTGCCGATGAACCTTGCCATGCCGGGTGAAAAACAGGCGTTTAGTTTTTCGTCCACCATCGAAGACGAACTCGTCCCAGCCCCTCAGATTCAGGCTGGCCGGCCGATCCAAGACAGCCCGCCGCCTGCGGTGAGCAAGGAAGCCTCTGGCATGCCTGCGATCGTGGAACTGCCGAAGGAAAAACCACAGCCGGAGCCTGTCGCCAAGGTGCAAGAAACTCCACCTGCGCCACCAGCCCCCGCTCCGCAGCCAGAAATGAAGCCTGAAGAAAAGGTCGTGCCCAAGGCCATTCCTTACACTCCCAAGCCTGAAGCGGAGAAAGCTCCGGTGAAAAAGAAAGTCATCGAGACGCCACCACCTGCAAAGAAGGAGCCAGTCAAAACGACTGCGACGACGCATGTGGTCAAGCCGAATGAAACGCTCTATCGCATCGCTGCCAAATACGGCATCAGTGTGAAAGCCCTTCAGGACGCCAATCGCATCACCAAGCCTGAGTCGCTGCGTGATGGCATGAAGTTGACGATTCCGAAGAAGTAACCTGCACCTTTCTTACCCATGGCCAAACGCTCCATCATTCTTCTCCTCCTCGCGGTGGCGGCCTTGGTTGCTTTGGGCATCACCATGCTGGCCAGCACCAGTTTTTACACTGACGATGGCGGTGGCGAAGACTATGTGACTCTGTGGCGGCAGATCATGTGGGTGGGCATTGCCACCGTGGCCTGTGTGGTCATGGCCATGATGGATTACAATCTGCTTTTCCGCTGGCGCTGGTGGTTGCTGGGGGCTGCGGTGTTTGGTTTGATCCTTTGTTATGAATGGCATTTGGCTCAAGCCGTGGGTTACAAACCGGTGCTCGCTGCACGCGTCAATGGAGCCGCGCGCTGGCTCGGGATTGGTAGCCTGAGAGTGCAGCCCTCGGAGTTTGCAAAAATCGTGCTCGTCATCTGCATGGCGGGTTGGTTTGCCAGTCGCGAAGGCCTGGAACAGACGTTAAAAGACGGACTCATCCTGCCGGGGTTGATGCTCGGCGGTATCGTGGGTCTGATCGGCGGTGAGGTGGACCTTGGCAATGCCTCGGTCACCACGGCGGTCGGAGCGGGGATCATGTTCGTGGCTGGCACACGTTTCCGTTATTTGGCCGTGATTGCGGGCAGCGGACTCGCGGCGCTCTGGGCGGGGATCAAATTGGCCCCGAACCGTTTTGAGCGAGTGATGATCATCTTTGACCTGGAAAAGCATAAGGAAGGGTTGGGGCTCCAGCAGTGGATCTCCAAATTGGCCTTTGGTTCTGGCGGACTGGATGGCCGTGGTTTGGGGGAGGGACGCATGAAGCTGTCTTACCTGCCTGAGGCGCACACCGACTTCATTTTCCCCATGGTGGGTGAGGAGCTGGGTTTCTGGGGGGTGACCCTCACGGTGATGGCTTTTATCATTCTGACCTTTGCCGGCATGTGCATCGCCGCCTACGCGCCGAACCGTTTTGGGAAGCTCCTGGGTTTTGGCCTGACATTTCTGCTCGCCCTCGAAGCGCTCTTGAACATGGGCGTCACCACTGCTTTGCTCCCGAATAAGGGACTGCCACTCCCCTTCGTCTCATACGGAGGGTCGAGCCTCGTGGCCGCCATGATGGCGGTGGGAGTCCTGATCAACATCCACCGCCAGGGCGTGCATCTGACCTGGGATCAGCTCCCGGTGATCCGCAGAAAGCGCCGCTGGACACCCCAGCTTTAACTTTCCGTGAAATCCAAATCCAAAAAGTCCCTCCACGTGCTGATCGCCTGTGGAGGCACCGGGGGGCATCTGTTCCCCGGCATTGCCGTTGGTGAAGTGCTCACCGCTCGTGGCCACAAGGTCACTCTGCTCATCAGCGAAAAGAAGATCGATTCCATTGCCGCCTCGGGTCACAAGGAGCTGCATTTCGAGAAAATGCCTTTCCTGGCCATGCCCAGACCCTGGTCACCGAAAATGATCAGTTTCCTCCTTGGTCTCTGGAAAGGTATGGCGCAATGCCGAAAAATCATCCGCCAGAATGACGTGAGTGTCGTGCTTGGTATGGGTGGCTTCACCTCTTTTGCTCCCCTTTGTGCGGGAAAAAAAGAGAAGTGCCGCACGCTCATTCACGAGAGCAATGCCATTCCTGGAAAGGCGAACAAACTCAACGCCCGTTATGCAGACACTGTCTTGTGCGGTCTGGATGCTTGCAAAGCACACTTCGGACAACATGCCGATGTGCGCATGGTCGGCACGCCGATTCGCAGTGCGATGCGCACTGCTTCCAAAGAGGATCCACATGAGTTCTTCAAACTCGATAAGTCCAAAAAGACCCTGCTCATCATGGGCGGCAGTCAGGGAGCGCGAGGGGTGAATCGAGTCGTTGGAATAGCCTTGGAGCAGTTTGAAAAAATGGGCATCCAACTTCTCCATATCGCGGGACCCACGGACTATGAAGAGGTGCGGGACGTGTATGCCAAGCATCCCCTTTTGCCTCAACATGTGGCGGCTTTTTGTCATCGCATGGACATGGCTTATCGAGTGGCCGACTTGGCCATCGCTCGCAGTGGAGCTTCCTCCATGTCAGAGCTCGCTTACTTTGGTGTCCCGAGTCTTTTGGTGCCTTATCCTTTTGCGGCTGAGGATCACCAGACGCGCAACGCTGAGGTCTTCGATCAGGCAGGGGCTGCGCGGTTGCTCTCTGAGAAAACACTCAATGCCGATACCCTGGCCGATTCCGTGCGTGATATTCTCATGAATCCGCAAACGGCTGACGCCATGAAACGTGCCGCCAACAAGGTCGCGGTGCGGGATTCCGCTGAAAAGATCGCCAAATTGATCGAATCCGACTGAAGTTTCTGAGGTTTGGCTGGCTCACATCAGAGCCAGCAGGCCGAGCAAACCTGCGGCGATCCAGTCACGCGTGCCGAGTCGATCTGCATCGCCGGTGAAGCGGATGATTTTAAACACCGCGCCCGTCGGACAACCATATTTGCAATACGCCAAGGGTGTGAAGAGCGAGGCTAGAACTCCAGCGATTGCGATGCCGATGCTGGCCCATCCCGCGACTTTGAAAACGTAGGCATCGAAGGGTTCTAGGTC
>JAIXVB010000712.1 GCA_027483245.1 Verrucomicrobiaceae bacterium
ACCGAGGGCTGCGGGCGGGCTCAGGCGGGGTTTGGGCAGCGTGGGTGCTTTGCGCTCGATGCAGGGCTCCAGTCTAACCAAAGCGGAGGCATTGCCATCACGGTCCACGGTTTGGGCATAATAACAGATCGTGCAGTCGGTGACGGGCAGGGCCTCGTCTTCTCGGCGGATGGCGTTGACGGGATTGCTGGCTTGATAAACAACGCCTCCCTGACCGACCAGTGTGTAAGGTCCTTCATTGATGCGGCGGAAGAGTCGATACTCCGTGCTGCGTGCGGTGGTGAAAAGGACGACCCCCAGTTTGCCCGCTTGCCCGGTGCTGGGATTAAAAGCGAGGTCCACGCAGCTGTGATCCCCAAACTCACGGATGGCGAAGACACGGCCAGAGAGCGCGGGTTGCTGCTGACCTTCAGCGACGGGTGCCACAGAAAAAAAGGTGCGACCCTCGCGAACTCCCCCATGACCGCGCCGTGTCCAGGTGGGCACCGCCACAGCGACCGGTGAGGTTTGAATGACCACAGTCCGACCGGCGAGGGAATCGAGGTCGATCGCCACACCGAGTCCCTCGTTGGTGGCTCCGACGGGCACGCTGAGTGGAGCTTCCAGCAATTCATTGGAGAATACTTCGCCGGGAGTCAAATCGGCATCGCTCATGGTTTTGGTTTGAAAGGTCACTTCGCGTCGGCCTTCACCATTGAGATGATCGAGGGTGATTTCTTTGGGATTGCTCAGCACACCTGTGTGTGAGGTGGTCTGGCAGATCGCGATCACATCGGCCCCGTTGAGTTCGTTTTCAGGAATCTCAAAATCCGCCGCCACGAAGTCCCCCTCCGCAGGAAAAAGGTGCTGTCCCAAATCAGTAACCGTGGCTCCGATGCGCACGCTGAGATCCGCGTGAGCGATGCCGTTATCAAGCCGCTGACAGAGAAGCCGAATGCGCACCAGCCCATCAACCGGGAGAACCGGCAGGATCTGCTGTCCTGCGAAGATGACCGAGGCACGATGACAATTCAGATCGACGATGCCACTCGGGGCTTCGGGGCCTTCACGCTGACGACGTGCGATGAGCACCGGCGCGGCATAATCCGATTTGATCGGCCCGAGGGGAGAGATGTGAACCGCACGGATAGAATACCAGAAGGTCTCTCCGAAGTCCGTGCCCAAGACCTCGGGATCGACATCGAGGTATGACATCAAAGCACCATCGACTTGATGCAGTTGACCTTCAGCGATGGGGCCGGGAGTGGTTTCGTAAACCAACTTTGCTTCCGGCGTCTCCAACACGCGCAGGTCGGTGCCACGGTAGATTTCATAATGGTTCGTGACATCGCGGGCGTTGTTGGTGTTGGACTTCCAAAAGAACTGAAAGGACTGGGTGCCGGTCGTGGCATTGGCATCTGGCTCCCAATAATTCTCCACGCGTAGATCGCTGGGCACGGGTGGCGGAAGCGTGCGACAGACGATGCCATGCCCAGGAAGGGATGGAGGACCATCTCGACCCAAGATGTCGCGTGAAGTCACAAAGTAAGTGTACTCTGCACCTTCGATCATCGGGTCATCGATCTCTTCACCTTGGAGGTTCTTCCGGTAGCGTTTGCCGTCATCGGTGAGGAAGTAGGTGGTCTTGTCAGTGATGAAGTCGGCGGCCTCGAGGGTTGAAAAAAGCTTGGAAGCGAGAACGGGTTGGTTTGACACTCGAAGAGCATCACCCGCCAGCATCCAGGTTCGCAGTTGATTCAGGCTCGGTGCGGCAGTCTCCACACCTTGAGTTGCGGCAAAGCTGCGCAACACACGCCAGACCGTGAAGCCTCCACTCAATGGTGATTGGCGGCGCAGATCATCATCTTGGCCCCAACGGAGCTTGATATTGAGGTCGCCCTTCGGTGTGAGGTCAGGCAATTGAACCGGCGGACCCGGAGCGGGCAGAAGCACGGGCTGACCTGCGGTGAGGGTCACACGACCGACGACACCGCCATCTCCTGCGGTGGACCATTCGCGCACTTCGAGAGTCACGGGTTGACCCGGAGCCGCGCTGAGCGGCCCCGCCCAACCTTCCCCGAGCGCCATCTTCACGGCTGGGTGGGCCTGACCCAGGACGCGCATCAATTGCGCCGTCTCCGCATCGGCCGTGGCGCGCATGAGCAGACTGCTGAGCATCTCCGGCAGCGGCGGTTTTGGCGGCGAGGGCAGGGGATCCGTGACGGAGTTGGCATCGCCTGTGCGTGTACGGTAGAGATCATAGAGCACGCTGTCCAACTGGGCGAGGTCCTCGCCGATCTGGCGTCCGCGCTCGAGCAGCACCGAGAGAACACTGATCTCCAATTCAGGGGCCACGATGCCCATTTTGACAAAGCTGCCAGGATCGCCAGGAAGACCATTTTTGAGATAGATGGCCAAGGAACGACCCACCAAGACGCGTTCATCGGCGGGGCGAAAAGCCAGGTAGGCCCAGGGGCGATTTTGGGCATCGGTGGTGGTCGTGCCCGCAGTGAATACCGCGCCTGGAATGGCCTGCGCGGTCAGTTGCGTGGTGAGCGCGAGGGTCAGAAGCGAGGACAGAAAAAGAGTCTTCATGAAGGCGATCAAAGTTCGATGTCCATGCCTGCGTTCGGTCCGCCGATGGTCCAGGTCAGGGTGATGCTTTTGGTGAGTTCCAGGCAGAAAGGGCAGATGCCAAGCTCTGCTGAGAACTTGCCTGCGCCGCGCAGGATAAACGAAGCACCGGGAGGTGGCGTAGGATCATCGGCTCGTTGATAAAGCCCATCTTCGGGCGCAGATCCCGTGAGAGGTGGATCACCCGGGGTGGCCAGAGCACCAAGGATGCTCATCTCTCCGCGAATGCTGAAGATGCAGAGCAGTTCCCCTTCAACGCCGAAGAACTGTTTGCAGCCGATGAAGGCACCACCGGTGTCAGCGATGAAAGCAAAGAAACCCGCGCCTGCTCCCGCGCGCACGGTGAAGAGACAGGTGGAAGGGATGCCATAGACTTCATTGATGGGGATCCAGGCCTCGCCATAAAAATAGACACCGGTGACCGGGCCCATGCCTGCCACCTTGGATTTGATCAGCGCATTGCCGACTTCAGGATCAATCATGCGGATCACATTGGCATCGCAGGTGCGGCCCAAGAACAGACCCACGGCCGCTTCATAGGCATTGAACTTCCCGCGTATCTTGGCCCCGACATAGGCCCAATGCGTGCCACCCGGTCCGGTGAAACCTCCAAAGCCAGCGACGAATCGAGCCTCATTCACCACGATGGGTCCCAGCGTGATCTCTCCCTGAAGTGCGAAGTAACCATCAAAGCCAATGGGGGTGCCGCCTTGCAGAGAAAACTTCGCGCCGACTTCGACGATGGTCGGTTCGGTGTTGATCCAATCGCACTCCGCACGTGCGTCGATCTGCACCACCGCCGCCGTGACGCCTTTCGGACGACAGCCCGCTTGTGGGGTATTCGCATCGTATTCTTCGATCCTCAAATGCGCCTGCACGAGCAGTGCGTCAGGGATGTTGAATTCGAATCGGCCATTGATGTCCAGCACACGCAAAGACTCGTCATTGATCTGGGCGTAGCCTTCGATGTTCAATCCCGCGAGCTTGCCGCTATCTCCCTCGCGTGGCCCCATTTCACCGACCGCAGAACTGCGGCTGTCTGTGAGTCCATGCACGGTTTCATCAATCGCCGTCTCGATGACTTCACGCACTAGATGATTGACCTGCCCGAGCACGTTGTCCAAAGCGGCTCGGAAGACCTCATTGGTATCCTGCACATGTTGCCGAACAACGTATTGAAATCGCGGCACGGTCGAACAGGCCAGGACACGATCACTGACGAGTCGGCGAATGCGCTCTCGACGAGCGTTGCTGTCCATCAGCGACCAACTGTTCTGAGTGATGGCAGCATCAATGTCAGTCGCGGCCAGGGCAGCGGCTGAGTTGAGCGCGCCACTTGTCTCCTGAAAAACGGCCAGCAGTTGGGTGGTCAGCTTGTTGCCCACGCTCGGACGCGCTTGATTCAAGGTGTTGCGCACGCGTTGAAGCACCTCTTGAGCTTGGGCCAAATCGGGTTCGATTTCAGGGATCACCTCAGCCAGCGCGGCATTCACAGCGACTTCGTCAAGTTCAGCTGCCCCAGGAACACCGGAACGCTCAAGCAATTCACGGACGAGATGGCCGACGCGGGAGCGGTCGCCATCCGATCCAACAATGGCCAAGGCTGCGTCAATCGCACCCACGCCAGCGGCGAGTCGATTTTCGACTTCGGTAAGCAGTCCAAGATCCGGCAAGGTGGTCAGATTCAATTGCAAGACAGAGAGCTGAGAAGCCGCACTGTCGCCCAATAATATAGCATCGGCCACCGGGTCCACGGCCGTGTGGATGGGGGTTTGAATCGCAGTTCCCAGGCGTTCCGAGAGAAGGCCATCGAGGTTTTCGAGCCCCGCGCTGAGTTGGCTCTTGAGGACATCTCCGATGGCATCGGTGAGTGCATCGGCCACGGCCCCTGTGATGCCTTCTTTCACGGCTGCCACGAGGCCTTGAGTGTTCAGACGGGGGATCGCTAACTCGACTCCAAACGTGATCTCTGCGGTGCTGGGGCTCAGGGCTTGGACTTGTCGATCGACATTGCCCAGCACCACGAGATC
>JAIXVB010000519.1 GCA_027483245.1 Verrucomicrobiaceae bacterium
GACATGCGCAGTTACAACTATGTCATCGACATCACGCCGGACTTTGAGGACGTGCAGTATCGGGTGCGTGCGATCGACTTTGACCAGCAGAGCTATGAAGGGCGACGCAGCCTCTATCTCCCGCAGTTTTTCAAAGAGAACAATCCGGTCGTCTGGCTCTGTGGCAAGCTGCTGAACCTGCCGACCATGAATCAGTATCAGGATGAAGAGCGCAGCCTGATCGCCCGCCGATACATCAGTGAGCATCAGCGCCTGGGCACGCTCATCACCTGCATGAAAGCAAACCCTCGCGAACCCATCGAAAAGGTGCGTCAGCTCGCCCGTGAACTGGGGGAATACCACCACACGGACGCCTTTGATGACTGCGACTGCATGGGCACCGTTGTCGAGCGCAATCTGGAGATCACGCTCGGCAAGCACATCGTCTGAGGCGCTTATTTTTGCCCGTAGTAGGCGCCGGGGCCGTGTTTGCGCAGGTGATGTTTTTCCAGGATGTAGCTGGGAATGGAAGTCAGCGCTGGATTCAGAGAAAGGCTGCCGAGGGCCATCTGCGCGCACATTTCCAGGGCGATGCTGTTGTTCAGCGAATCCATGGCGTTTTTGCCAAAGGTGAACGGAGCGTGATGCAATTGGAGCACGGCAGGCATTTCAATCGGGCTGAGGTTCAGTTCCCGCAGTCGTTCGACGATGGCCACTCCTGTGAAGTGTTCATAATCTTCTGCGACCTCTTCGGGCGTCAGGGCACGGACCACGGGCACGGTGCCGTGAAAGTGGTCGGCATGCGTGGTGCCGTAGCAGGGGAGTTCACGCCCGGCCTGTGATAGCATGGTGGCGTGCAGGCTGTGCGTGTGGGTCACTCCGCCGATCTCTGGAAACGATCGGTAGAGATGCAGATGGGTTTTGGTGTCGGAAGAGGGCCGCAGTTGGCCTTCGATCACACGGCCTTCGAGATCCAGCACCACGATGTCATCGGGGGTCAGGCAAGCGTAGTCCACGCCGCTGGGTTTGATGGCCCAGAGACCTGAGGCGCGGTCAATGCCTGACACATTGCCCCAGGTCAGGCGGACAAGACCACTGGGTTCAAGGGCGCGATTGGCGGCACAGACTTGAGCTTTGAGTTCGGAGAGCGTCATGAGAGAAAGGGATCAGCTTTGGCGAGCGCGAATGTCCAAGAGTTGCTTCATCACGGGATGGAGTTTGCCACTCCACTCCTGAGTGCCAAAGGCATCATGCAAGGAGCGATACAGCGCATACAGCTCTCGATAAACCGCGACGTTTTCGGGAATCGGATGATACACCTTTTCGCGCACGGCCGTGACCTTGGCCTGAAGTTCCGCGAGCGATCCCGCGCCTGCGGCCGTGGCGGCAAAGATGGCGGCACCGAGGGCGCAGGTCTGCTCGCTCTGGCTGACTTTCATCGGCTTGTCGATGATGTCCGCGTAGCACTGCATGAGCGTGGCGTTTTTGATGGAAAGGCCACCGGTGTTGATGATCTCGTCCACCTTCACGCCGTATTCCTCGACCCGTTTGATGATCGTCAGGGCCCCGAACGCGGTGGCTTCAATGTAGGCGCGGTAGATTTCGTGGGCTTCTGTGTGCAGGGTCTGGCCAAGCAGCAGTCCGGTCAGACGCACATCGACCAAGACGGTGCGATTGCCGTTGTTCCAATCCAGCGCCAGGAGGCCAGTGGAGCCCGGTTTTTTGCCTTCCATGGCCTTTTCCATGTTCACAAACTTCTCACCCACCGTGCTGCCATAACTCTCGGGCACGAGGTGATTGACCAGCCAGAGGAAAAGATCCCCGACGGCGCTTTGACCGGCTTCGATGCCATAATAACCGGGAAGCACGGACCCATCGACAATGCCACAGACGCCTGGAATATCGGCCAAAGGTTTGCTGGTGGGAGAGATCATCAGGTCACAGGTGCTGGTGCCGAGGATCTTCACCAGCGTGCCTTCTTTGATGCCAGCGCCCACCGCGCCCATGTGTGCATCAAACGCACCGACCGAGAGAGCGATGCCTGGCTTTAAACCGAGGCGTTCGGCCCACTCGGCGCAGAGTTCGCCCGCCTTGACATCGGAGGTGTGGGCTTCGTGGTAGAGGCGGTCCCGCAGATCGGCGAGGGCGGGATCCAACTGGCTCAAAAACTCCTTGTCCGGCAGGCCACCCCATTCGGTGCTGAACAGCGCTTTGTGCCCGGCGGCGCAGACGCTGCGTTTGAGCGTGAGTGGGTTCGTGTTGCCTGCGAGTACCGCCGGCAGCCAGTCACAGTGCTCGACGAAGCTGTAAGCCGCGGCGAAGACCTGCGGATCGCTGCGACGCAGACGGAGGATCTTGCTCCAGAACCATTCGCTCGAATAAATGCCGCCGCATTTGGCGATCATGTTGGGGCGTATTTGGTGGGCGAGTTGGGTGATCTCCGCTGCTTCCGCATAGCCGGTGTGATCCTTCCACAGCCAGACCATGGCATTCAGGTTGTCTTTGAACTCAGGCAACAAACCGAGCGGGGTGCCCTCACGATTCACCGGAATGGGCGTGCTGCCCGTGGTGTCAATGCCGATGCCCACGACTTGGGCAGGATCAAAACCGGTGACCTTTGCCGCTGCCTGCTCCAGAGCGCCCCGAATCACCGCGACCAGTCCATCCAGGTAGTCCTGCGGGTTTTGGCGAGCGATGTGCGGGTCCTTGGGATCGAGCAGAACCCCCATTTCCCCTGAGGGATACTGAAAGACGGTGGAGCCGATTTCGGCACCGTTATCCAGATCGATGAGGAGGGAGCGGCAGGAGTTGGTGCCATAGTCGATGCCGAGAGCGTAGCGATTCATGCGTTGGGTTGGGAAAGTGGGCGATTGTTATCAGTCTCTTCCCGCAGGGCGAGCTAAAAACGGACGAAGAAAAACCAGGGCCGAGTCAACGCTCACCAAGCACGTTATTTTCAGACTTGGTTTCGGCTTTGCGCTCTGGGATTGCAGCGCCTAGTCTTCGCCCATGAATAAAACTGCTTTTGGTTGTTTGATCGCGGCACTTGTGGCGGCGCTGGCATTGAGTGTGTTGTTTAACATGGCTCAGTTTGCGGCGCTCATGGGGCAGGGGATCGCGGGTTTGGCCCAGCCGAAAGAGAAGCTGTTGGAAAAGGTCGAAGTGCCAGGAAAAGCGGGGGCCACGGATAAGATCGTGCACCTGGATCTGGAAGGCGTGATCAGTTCCATGAATGTCGGCGGTTTTCTGGAACAAGCCTTGCCGAGTGTGGACGCCATGAAGCGCAGTCTGGAGCAAGCGGTGGAAGATGAATCCGTGAAAGCCATCGTGCTGCGGATCAATTCACCCGGAGGTGAGGTCACCGCTTCAGACATCATCTATGCCGCAGTGAAAAAGGCCGCCGCCGTGAAACCGGTGGTCGTTTACATGGACTCTGTGGCTGCCAGTGGCGGGTATTATGTGGCCTGTGGAGCGACCAAAGTTGTCGCTAGTGAAACCACCCTGACCGCCAGCATCGGCGTCATCATGGACTCAGTGAACTACCATGAACTCTTTAACAAAGTGGGGGTCAGCTCACAGACCTTTACCAGCGGTGCCTTCAAAGACACCGGCAGTGGTGCCAGGCCGATGCGCGAAGATGAAAAGGCCTACATGCAGGATCTGGTGAACCGCATGTATGATCGCTTCCTGGGCATCGTGTCTGAGGCGCGCAAGGTCCCCAAAGATGTCCTCAAAAGCACCGTGGCCGATGGTCGTGTCGTCACAGGGCGGCAGGCGCTGGAAGCCAAGCTGGTGGATAAGATTGGTTACATCGAAGACGCCTACACGTGGGCTCGTGAACTGGGATCGGCTCCTGATGCGACGATTGTGAAATACAGTGCAGAGCCGACTCTGCTGGGGGCTCTGGGCTTGGCGGCGGCGCGGGCGCAATCACCGGCCAAGGTTGAGTTGAATCTGAGTTCCCAGGCTCTGCCGAAACTCCAACCCGGCATGCTCTATTATCTGCCCGGTTCCTTTGTCCATTAAGCCACACTTCTGATTTTCACCCTCATGGATGCTGCCACGGTTGGAGTGCTTCGGGATGTGACCTTGCTGGTTTGGTTGGCGATGCTGCTGGGCATCGCGGCTTACAAGTGGGTGCGGGTGACTCGGCCTTCCGCCTGCTGGAATCTGGGCGGACGTGTGGAAGCTCGCCCCTATGCCATTCAAGATGGCATCATGGTAGCCGCCATTTCCCTGCTTTTGCTGGGTGGGCTCAGTCAATCCCCCCCTGACACGGCAGCGATGGCTGCAGATTCGGCTCCGCCGGAATTGAATGTGATCTCGATGCTCACCAGCATTGCCATTCAGTTGATCATCGCGGCGCTGCTGTTGTTTTACCTGAGCGCCGCTCGTGCGCTCAACCCCGTGGAGCTTTTTGGCATGAAAAACGTTCGCCCACTCATCGCCGTGAGCATGGGTTTTGGCCTGATCTTGCTGACCATCCCCATCGTGAACGGATTTGCCGGTGGCATCATGCATTGGATGAAGGGCTTCTGGCCAGAGGTCGGCATGCAGGATTCCATCTTGGCTTTCCGCGCCTCGAAAGACCCGATGGCGAAAGCTCTATTGATTGTGGCGGCTGTCATCATCGCGCCGCTGGTCGAGGAGATGATGTTTCGAGGATTCATTTATGGCGTGGTGAAGCGCTTCACGGATGGTTTCTTCGCAGCGGTTTGTTCGGCCATGCTGTTTGCCGTGGTTCATTACCATGTCGGCAGCATGTTCCCGCTGATGCTGCTCGCGCTCATTCTGTGCGCGGTTTATGAGATGACCGGCAGCTTGCTCGTTCCGATGATCATGCACGGGTTTTTTAATGCCACGTCGATCCTCGTGATGCTGTTCTTCCCACAACTTCAGCAGGTTCCATGAAGACACTGGCCGACATTGGCGAGGATGCCTTGATCGAGCTTCTCGTGAAGAATTTAAAGCTGGATCACTCGGTCATTGCTGGGCCGGGCGATGATTGCGCGGTCGTGCTTGCGCCACAGAAAGGACAGCATCTGTTGCTAAAAACTGACACCGTGGTGGAAGGGGTTCATTTCACGCCCGAGACACCAGGACGATGGATTGGGCGAAAGGCCATGAGCCGGGTGATCAGTGACTTTGCCGCGATGGCGGCCAAGCCTTGTCATGCGCTCATCACCTTGATTGCTCCTCCTCAGACGCCTGTGAAACGTGTGCTCGATGTCTATGTCGGCCTGCGTGCGGTGGCGGAGGAATTTGGCGTCAATTTGGTGGGCGGCGAGACCTCGCGTGGAGATCAACTCATCATCACGGTGAGCCTGACTGGCACGGCGGCGGCGAAAAGCTGGGTGGCACGCAATCGAGCCCGGGCGGGAGATGACTTGTATGTCACCGGCCAATTGGGTGGTTCGATTCGTGGCAAACATCTGCGATTCAAACCTCGTTTGGCCGAGGCTCATTGGCTTGCGGCCCACTGGCCCGTGCGGGCGATGATGGACATCAGCGATGGATTGGCCAAGGACTTGCCGCGTTTGGCGCGCAGTTGTGGTCTGGGATTTGAAGTCGCCATGGATCAGTTGCCTTGCACGCGTGGCAGCAGCTCGCAGCAGGCCTGGAGCGATGGCGAAGACTATGAACTGTTGCTGGCAGTTTCACCTCGAAAGAGCGCTCAGGCTTGTGAGCAGTGGCGGCAGGCTTTTCCCAAGGTGCCGCTGACGCACATCGGCAGACTGGTGAATTCGAAAGACGCCAAACAAGCCCTTCCCGGTGGATGGGAACATTTCAAATCATGACTGCTCTGCTCGCAACGCCTGAAGCCACCTTGGAGTGGGGACGTGAACTCGCCCAGTCTCTGGAGTCGGGTGCCGTCATTGCGCTGTGCGGTCATCTCGGTGCAGGCAAAACCCAAGCGACCAAGGGCATCGTGGCAGGTTTGGAATCTGAGGCATCGGTGACCAGTCCGACCTTCACGCTCGTGCATGAATACGTGGATGGCCGTTTGCCCATCTATCACTTCGACTTTTATCGCATGGAGCGGCCAGAGGAGGTGCTTTCGGTCGGTTGGGATGATTTCCTCGATGAGCCGGGAGTCGTGATCGTGGAGTGGGCGGATCTTTTTGCCGACCTGCTGCCACCGCAGACGCGTTGGTTTCGCTTCGAGTCCTTGCCCACGGGCGAAAGGCGTGTGATGGAGACGCCTCCTGCCGCATGAGTCTGCCCACCGTCCTCGCTCTCGATCTTTCCACCACCCGTGGCGTCATCGCCGTGGTTCGTGGTGAGTCCGTGCTTTTCCAGGCCAGTTTCACGGCGGAGCGTTCGCACAATGCCCAGGTTTTCACGCCGCTTCAGCAGGCTTTAGCTGCTGTGGGGGAGGATTCGGCACGCATCGCCATTGGCACCGGACCCGGGTCCTACACGGGCGTTCGCATCGCCATTGCCGCTGCCCAGGGCGTGGCGCTTTCTCGCGGTTGGCCGATCATCGGTTGGCCTTCGATTGCAACCGCTCAGCCCGCTGATTATCAGGTGCTGGGAGATGCCCGCCGAGGCATGTTTTACAGCGCGCCGGTGACTCAGCATGGGCTGGGTGAGATTCAGTTGCTGGATGCGGCTGGCGCGCAGGCGTTGGTCTCGGACGGTGGAGTTTGGAAAAGCTTTGATGCCAAACTGCCGCTCGGTTTAGCTGAGGTGGAACTCGTGATGCCAGATGCCGTGTGCCTGGCGCAGATCGTGGGGGGGCTCAGCGAGGCGGAGGTGCAAACTCACGCGGCGCGGCCCCTGGAGCCCATTTATCTCCAAGAGGCCTTCATCACCGTCGCCAAAAAGGCTGGCAAAGCCGTGCCGTTAGGTCGCTCAGGCGTTACGGTTTGATTTGGTTGAGTGCTTCAGAGACGTTCTCCACGCTGAGAAGTTCCGGCAGCTCGATGTGCTCCGAAGCACCCGGGAGATAGAGCACATTCACCGGCACCGCAGCTTTTCCGAGATCGGCCAGCGCCTTGGTGATGCGCGGATCTTCATTGGTCCAGTCGGCCTTGAGCAGCACCACTTTTTTATCTGCGATGAGCTGCTGCAGGGCGGCATCTTTATAGACACGTTTGTTCACTTGGCAGGTGAAGCACCACTTGGCGGTGTAGTCGATGTAAACGGCCTTCTTCTCGGCGCGCAGTTTCTCCACCAACTCAGGGGACCAGGCTTCCCAGTTCAGCCCACCTTCGACATGACTGGTGGCATTCATGGGGCCTTTTTCAGCCTTTGGCGGCCAGCCAAAGGCCAGTCCACCGCCGACGGAAGCCAGCGTCAGCAGCAAGGCGATGAACCGAGTGCGGGATGGTTTGTGAGGCAGCGACCAGCGCCCGTAGATCCAGCAGCCAAAGGCCACCAACACCAATCCGAACAGCAAGAACAGCATCGGTTGTCCCTCGACCATGCCGGTGAGAACCCAAGCCAGGAAGGCCACGGTGCCGAAGAGCAAGAAGGACATGCCTTGTTTGAAACTCTCCATCCAGGCACCCGGACGTGGCAGAGCCGAGATGAGTTTAGGAACCAAGGATAACAAAAGGAAGGGACTGGCCAGACCGATGCCGATCATGGTGAACATGAGCATGGCTTGCGCCGCTGGAAGGGTCACGGTGTAACCCAGGGCCGAACCCAAGAAAGGTGCTGAGCAGGGGGTCGCGACCACCGTGGCCAGCAGGCCTGAGAAGAAGGAACCACTGACGCCGTGTTTGGCCTGAAGACCTGCTCCGACTCCGACGGCGGAGGCACCGATCTCGAACACACCTGCCATGTTCAGACCGAAGACCAAAAAGAACGCACAGAGACCAAACACAAAGTCCGGCGATTGCAGTTGGGAACCCCAAGTTCTGCCAAACCAAACGACCAGTCCACCGAGTGCCCAGA
>JAIXVB010000744.1 GCA_027483245.1 Verrucomicrobiaceae bacterium
GGCTTTTATCAGCGGGATGAAAACAAGCTCGATCACTTGGCCTACACGGTGCAGGTCTTTCTGGGCACCAGCATCGTCTGTGCGCAGTGTCACAACCATCCCTTCGATAAATGGACCCAACTGGACTACTACGGCATGGCAGCCTTCACGTATGGCATGGACACGCGTGGCAGTGGGGTGAATGAGATCAAGATGCCAAAACGGCCTCAGGGCAAACAGATGCCCGAGTTCTTAGCCAAGATGTCGCCAAAAGAGCGTCGTCAATACATGAAAGATCACCCGGAAGAAGTGGCTAAGATGAAGGAAGAAGCCGCCAAAGGGGGCCAGATCAGCAGTCAAGACATGGTGCAGGTGCGCAAGGCCCTGCAGGACGTGATGAAACCTCTGCGCTACACCGCCATCAACTGGCAAGAAGGCAAGCTGCCGAAGCTGCCGCACGATTACGCCTACGAGGACGCCAAGCCAAATCAGACCATCGAAGCGCGTGCCATGTTTGGTCATGAGGCGAAGCCCAAGGAAGGTCAGACCACGGTGCAGGCCTTTGCCGATTGGATGGCCAATCCCCAGAATCCACGCTTCACCACCGTGATCGCCAATCGCATGTGGAAACATGTGTTTGGCATCGGTTTGATCGAGCCCCTGGATGAAATGACAGACTCCACCGTGGCCAGCAATCCTGCGCTGATGGATTATCTCTCTCAGCTCATGATCGAGAAGAAATACTCGATCAAATCTTTCCTCCGCGTGCTTTACAACACGGACACTTATCAGCGCATGGCCAGCACTCAAGAGGTGGCCCTTGGCGAGACCTATCATTTCACAGGACCTACATTGCGTCGCATGAGTGCGGAGCAGGTTTGGGACTCCATGATCACTTTGGTGAAAGGCAATGTGGATGGTGAAGTGGATGATGAAAATCAGCGCCTGCACCAATACCTGGGAGACCTGAACATGTTCATCAACACGATGAAAGAGAAGGGCCCGGAAGGCATCATCACCGCGGCGAAAGCTGGCATCGAACAGCGCAAAGAAAACGACCGGAAGCTCGATGAAATGCGCGCCAAGATGGCGGAGCAAAAAGAAGGCGCAGCTGATCCTGCTGCGGCGAAAGCCCTGGCCAACGCAGCGAATAGACTGCGCCGTGAATCCAGCAATGATCTTTTGGTCAACCTGATTGGCGAAGAGCGCGCTGAGGGCTTGATCCGGGGTTACAATCCGAAGCGTCAGGAGGTCAAACGTCCGGTCATCGACCGAGCCACACTCTCGAGCATGAGCAAAGAAGAGCGGCGGGAAACCCTGCGCAGTGCGGGCAGCAATACGATGGTCTCGCGCGCTTCCGAATTGCCCTCGCCAGCACGCCCAGGGCATTTCCTGCGCACCTTTGGTCAGTCGGATCGTGAAGTGATCGACAATGCCAATGATGACGCCTCGGTGCCTCAGGCCCTGACCCTGCTGAATGGGCCTGTCATTGAGACCCTCACCAGTCCGATTTCATTGCTGAGTCAGCAGCTCAAGACGGCCGGCGGCAACGATCAGAAAGTCGCTCTGCTGTATGAAGCTCTGTTGAGCCGACGCCCAACGAACAATGAGCGCGCCATGCTTTCTCAAGTCCTCAATGAGCGTGGCGATAACGCGCTCGAAGACATCACCCACGCGCTCATCAGTGGCTCGCAGTTCTTGTTCATCCAGTAAGCCCACGGTCACTCAACGCTCAAGCCTCACGCCTATATGAACACTTTCCTCAAAGCTGACGAACCCACCCGCCGTGACTTTGTCATGAACATCGCCAAGACCTGTCTCGGCGTCTCGGTCATGCATCCTCTGATGCGGGGTCAAGCTCACGCGGTTGCCTTTGAAGGCAGCTCCAAGGCCAAGCAGGTGCCCACGGCACGCAATGTCATCTATCTCTACATGTCGGGCGGCATGACTCATCTGGATACCTTTGGGGTGAGCCCAGGGGCAGAAACCATGGGCGATACCAAATGCATCCCCACCAGTGCGGATGGCGTGCAGATTGGCGAGGGCCTGCCTACCGTGGCCAAACAGATGCATCATGGGGTGATCATCAACAGTCTCACCAGCACCCAAGGGGCCCATGAGCAGGGAAACTATTTTCAACACACCGGTTACACCATGCGCGGTGCCACACGGCATCCGACCATGGGCGCTTGGTTGCAGAAATTTCAGGGCAAGGGTAATCCCGATCTGCCTGGAACCGTGGTCATTTCAAATGACAGCAAGCACCCTGGGGGAGGTTTCTTTGAGGCTTCCTTTCAGCCTCTCGTGCTGAACAATCCAAGCACCGGCCTCCAGCACAGCAAACGCCTCGCCACGCTGAAGGAAAGTGATCTCGACTACCGACTCGGCCTCTCTGCGCGTCTGAACTCAGGCTTTGAACAGACTTACCAGCACAGTGCGGTTCGCGCTTACAGTGATGTTTACAAAGACGCCGTGAAAGTCATGAAAAGCGCGGATCTGGTCGCCTTTGATCTCTCCCAGGAATCCGAAGAAATTCAGAGTGAATATGGCGACAA
>JAIXVB010000586.1 GCA_027483245.1 Verrucomicrobiaceae bacterium
GAGCTGACCTGGGGAGTGGCCTGAATCAATTCGAGAACCTTTTCGTGAATGCGATCAATGCTCATTAGGAGGAAGTGTGCAGCCGGTCATGGCGCAAACTCACGCCTCTGTCGAGGAAGAGATGGACAAACGAAAACGTTCTGATCATCATCCACGCACTGTCCAGCATGAAGACTACCTTCCTCGCCCTTATCGCCCTCACAGGGATCACCTACGCACAGTTAGAGTCAGCCGCCCCAGCACGCCCGCTTGATGCTTTACTCACTGGGGATTCGATCTGGCAAATCACCGCCGATCAATTCCAACAGCAATTCTCCCCAGCCCGTTTTGACTGGCTCTCCGAGAAGCGCGATCAGGCGCGTTTCTTTGGCCCTGGACTCAGTCTCTGGGAAGGTTCTGTGAAGCTAAATGAGGCCATCATCGAATTCACGCCTGCAGGCAATCCGTCACGCATGACCTACAGCATCTTCAACCGAGGCGACAGCGACACGCTGCCTCGGCGTGAGCAGTTCGAAGCGCAGATCACTTCCCTCAAAGACACCCTTTCCAAACGCCTCGCCGTTCAGGCCACCGAGCGTGGGAAGGATAAAACCAGCGCCACAGCAGCGGAAGGTTTCATGTGGATCAAGCCCCCCACGGCCTACCTCCTCGAATACAGTTTTCAGCGCGAGATGAAATCACGGGGCATTGAGTTCCGCCCTGAATTCATTCGACTCCGAGTCGCTCCACTCCCCAAAGCAGGCGCCCCTGCCGCCGTGGCCACCAATCCAGCAACCGTCACCAAAGGTTCCCTCACTGCCAACCTGAAAAAGGAGGAAAACGGCGATATACTCATCACCAATGTGCCGATGGTGGACCAGGGCCCCAAGGGCTACTGCGCAGTTGCCACCGCTGAGCGCGTCTTTAAATACTACGGCATTCCTGTCGATCAGCATGAGATGGCTCAGGTCGCCGACACCGGCGGTCAAGACGGAGGCGGCACCAGCCCCGCGAAGATGTATGAGGCGCTGAACAAGCTGGAAGGGCGCCTACGCGTCCGCGTCCGTGTCATCGAAAACTGGGAATACAAGGCCTTCATGGACATGGTGGGCGACTACAACAAAGAAGCCAAGCGGGCCGATAAAGCCGAGGTCAGTGCAGAAGCACGTGGTGGCACCATTTACATCGACGAAATCTATGGAGCCATGGATGGCCAAGTCCTAAAGACTTCCCGCACCGAGCGCGATCGCTCTGGGTATGGCAAATTTCAGCGCAGCCTCGTCAGCCTCATCGACCAGGGCATCCCCATCATGTGGGGGGTCATGCTCGGTCTCCTGCCCGAGCCCGAGATCCCTCAGGCCAATGGCGGTCACATGCGCTTGATCATCGGTTACAACACAAAAACCGGTGAGATTCTCTACACAGACTCCTGGGGTGCCGACCACGCGCTGAAACGCATGCCGATCGCCAACGCCTACACCATGACCACAGGCCTCTATTACATGGAACCCATGAAATAGTCGGTGGACCTGAGCGGCATTCCTTTTGACTTCCACGAGCGGGGCCGCACTATCCGGGTTAGCAATTGCTGCTCATCCCATGTCCTTCATTGACCGCCTGGAACGTGTCTTCTTCTGGCTCTCCGGAGCCTCCTCGGACAACCTCGACGCCTGCCCAGCTTGGGAACGGCGGAAATATGTTGCCTTCGGTGCCACGGTGCTGGTTCCTTGCACCTTTGCCGCCATTGCCTGTGCGTATGCCCTTTCAACGCTCACGGAGAATATCTGGGTCATCACCGTCGTCTCCCTGGTCTGGGCCTGCATCATTCTCACGGTGGACCGCGCCCTGCTCGCCACTTATCGAGCCTATCAAAACATCTTTCGCAAGCTCGCCCAGTTCTCTCTCCGCATCGTCGTGGCCGCCTTGATGGGCATCACCATCTCGCATCCACTGACCCTGCTGCTGTTTAAAGACACCATCACCTCTGACATCGAGAAAAATCGCCAGAACGAAATTGAAGCTGCGCGCAAACTTTCAGCCGAACAAAAAGCGTTGGTCGAAGCTCGGGTAAAACCACTGGAGGAGGAAATCGCCAAACAACGCGAGGCTTGGAACGCCAGCTTCAGCGCCAAGTTTCTTGATGAGAACGGCAAGCCTCTGGAGAAGCCGCTGACTGACGACGAAAAGAAAGCCAAAGCCGAACGCGAAGCCAAAATTGCTGAAGCCGCTGCCCCAGGCAAAGTGCGACTCGAAACGCTCGACGCCGAAATGGCAAAGCAGAGCGCCGACTATCAAAAAATCGCCACCGAACTGAACCACTGGCAGACCGAATTTGAAAAGGAAGTCAACGGTCAGCGCAGTGGCATCATCGGACTCGGGCCACGCGCCAAGAGCATCCAGGAAGACCAGCTTGCTTGGCGTCGAGCCGAGTCCGCCCGCCTCAGTGCGGTGCTCGACACGATGACCAAGACCCGCGTGGCCATCGTCGCCGAAATCAAGGCCGCTGAAGATGGGGTCAACGCAGCGCTGGATGCCAAGGCCTTGGAGGATGCTGCGAAGGTCAAAGCCGAGCAGGACCGCATCGCCGGACTGCGCCGTCAGGTGCAGCAAGAGCAGGCGGATCAATTTGTCGGTCAACAAAATGCCATTCGCGAAACCCTGAAGGCCCAGATCGACACCCTGATCGCCCAACTCAACAACCTGCACGCAGAAATCGCCCGTCTTGTCACCGACGAAGAAACCCGCATCGCCAACATCCGCGCTGAACCGCGCCGCGACATCCTCACGCAGACTTTGTCTCTGCATCGCTTGTTTCAATCGGGTGCCGAGGGTGGCCAGTTCGCTTACACCGCCTACCTGGTGCTCTCGATGCTGTTCATGCTGGTGGACACGATTCCTCTGGTCGTGAAATTCTTCTCGAAACCTGGACCCTATGACAGCCTGCTGGACCGTGATGAAGTGAAGTTTGACCGCGAACGCTTGGCCTTCCTCAAAGGCTTTGATCGTTACATGAAACAGCTCATCGACAGCCCGTTTCTGCACATCACTCAGAATCGCCCGCTGGAGCGCGCACTGATCGATGGCGTGGATCGCAGCCGCATGGCCAAGGCCTTTTTGGAACATCTGATGGACCTGGAAAAGACCTTCCAAGAACGCGTGCGTTTGGAACGCGACCGACTCACGGCGGAAGGCATCGCGGGCAAAGCGGAGATCCTCGAAGAAATGGCCCAGCGTTTCTACGCCGATCTGCGGGAGCGCATGGAGTCCTTCTTCCATGATGACGGCAAACGCACGCCGATCACCAGCCGCGCCTGAGATCGCTCTCAGCCGCCTGATTTCAAAAAGCGCCCTGTTGCACTGCGTTCCATCTTCATCACCTGCTCGGGTGTGCCTGCCGCCACGATCTCCCCACCTTCATTGCCGCCGCCAGGCCCCAGATCGATGATCCAATCGGCGCATCGAATCACATCCAGATGATGCTCGATGACAATGACCGTGTGCCCTGCATCGCGCAGTCGGAAGAGCACTTGAAGCAGCGTTTGGATGTCCGCAAAGTGCAGACCTGTGGTGGGCTCATCCAAAACATACAGCGTGGTCCCCGGCGTGCGCCGCGCCAACTCTGCGGCCAATTTGATGCGCTGAGCTTCTCCCCCCGAAAGTGTGTTACCCGCCTGTCCCAAGCGGAGGTAACCCAGTCCACACTCCTCGAGCATTCGCAGTTTTTCGGCGATGGCACTGGCTTTGCCAAAGAAGCGCGAGGCCTCGCTCACGGTCATCTCCAGCACCTCAGCGATGTTGCGTCCTTTGAAGGTGATCTCCAGCGTCTCCGCATTGTAGCGTTTGCCCAGGCATTGGTCACAGGTCACATAGACATCTGCCAGGAAATGCATGTCGATTTTGATCTGACCATCGCCCTGACATTTTTCGCAGCGTCCACCCGCAACATTGAAGCTGAAACGACCCGCTTCATAACCGCGAACTCGAGCCAGCGGTAGATGCGTGTAAAGCTCACGAATCGGTCCAAAAGCACCCGTGAACGTGGCGGGATTGCTACGTGGACTGCGACCGATGGGCGCCTGATCGATCACAATGGCCTTTTCAAAAACGCCCATGCCAGTGATCCGTTCATGTCGGCCCGGCTCGTCTTTGGCTCCATAAAAATGGCGCTGAAGAGCCCGCATGAGAATGCGATTCACCAGCGTCGATTTGCCACTGCCCGAAGGACCTGTGACCGCAGTCAGACAGCCGACAGGAAATACGGCGGTAACATGGCGGAGATTGTGTTCGTGGGCATCGTGGATGGTGAGCCAGTCTTTGGAGTCGGGTGTCGGCTCTTCTGATTTCGCGAATTTGGTTCCGATTTTAGGTGCTTGGAATTGAGCGCCCAGGCCGACCGCCACCCGCTTCGAAGGGGCGGTGATTCGCAGACGCTCACTCAGGTAGGCACCCGTCAGGCTGTCCTTCGCCGCCATCACCTCTTCAGGGGTGCCCTGCGCAGTGAGATTCCCACCATGAACACCCGCAGCCGGCCCCATTTCGATGACGTGATCCGCCGCACGAATCATTGCTTCATCATGCTCCACAACCAGCACGGTATTGCCGAGATCACGCAGCCGCAGAAGCGTGCCGATCAACCGTTCCGTATCGCGCGGATGCAGGCCGATGCTGGGTTCATCCAGCACATAAAGCACCCCAGCCAATCCAGCTCCGATTTGTGTCGCCAAACGAATGCGCTGCATCTCCCCACCCGAAAGCGTGCCACTCTCGCGATTCAGGGCCAGGTAACCCAGCCCCACTTGCTCCAAGAACTCCAAGCGTTTGAGAATCTCCTTTTGCAATTCGGCGGTGTAGGTCCGCTGATGATCCGTGAGCAACAGTTCACGTGTCCAAAGCAGAGCTTCATGGATGGGCAGACCGCAGAGTTCGTGAAGGTTGAGCTGAGCTTTGTCGAGCTTCGGGGTGTCTGACTGAGTGTCTTGATCTGAAGCTGAAAGGCTGCACCCCGAACTCAGCCGGACCGCCAAACTCTCTTTGCGCAGTCGCTTTCCCCCGCACTCTGGGCAGGGCAGCGGATTCATGAAACGAGTCAGTTGGGTGCGCAGGGCATCGCTCTCCGCTTCCGCATAAAGGCGTTGCGCCTCAGGTAACAGCCCCTCGTAGGGTTGAGCCAGGCCCTTCGCTGTGCTGCCATGAAACAGGGCCTCTTTAAATGCCTGCGGCAGGGTTTTGAAGGGGGCATCAAGTGGAGCGCGGAAATGTTTGGCCAAGCTTTGAATCCCACGTTCTTGCAGGGTCTTGAGCTTGGGGTTTTTCGACCACCAAGATTTGATGGCTCCTTCCTCAATCGATTTGTCGGGCTCCGGCACGATCAGACCTGGATCGGGTGCCATCAGCGTGCCGACGCCTTCACAGCGCGGACAGGCTCCAAGATGGGTGTTGAAGGAGAAATGTTGCGGCGTGAGTTTACCGATGACGTAACCCGTACGCGGATTGGCAAAGGCCGTGGTGAAGCTCATCAGCTCTTCACGCCCATCGTGGTTCACCAAGAACTGAACTTCGCCTTCGTTCCAACGCAAAGCGGCTTCAATGGACTCCATCAGTCGCGACTTCACCCCTTCACGAATGACCAACCGATCCACCACGATCTCGACATGATGTTCCTCCTTCAGCGCAGGTTTGAGGCCTTCTTCAAGCTCGACGATCTCGCCATCCAAACGCACACGGACAAACCCTTGACGCCGAAGTTTTTCAAACAAGGCACGCACGCCAGCCCCATCGCTTGGAAGCTGAGGAGAAAGAACAATCACACGAGTGCCATCGCCGAGTGCCAGCAGTTGATCGCCGATTTCTAAAGGGGTATTTTTGACCAGTCGCTCCCCTGTTTCAGGATCGAAAGGCTGACCCGCTACGGCGTAGAGAACACGCAGATAATCATAGATTTCCGTGACCGTGGCGATGGTGCTGCGTGGGTTCGGTGAGCTGTGAACTTGCTCAATCGCCACAGCGGGGGAGAGGCCCTCAATGAAGTCCACATCTGGCTTCTCCAACTGATCCAAAAACTGCCGGGCGTAGGCGGAGAGACTCTGCACATACCGGCGCTGGCCTTCCGCATACAGCGTGTCAAAAGCCAGCGAGGACTTGCCACTGCCACTCACGCCCGTGATCACCACGAGTTGATTCCGTGGGATGTCCACGTCCACGTTTTTGAGATTGTGCTGCCGGGCTCCACGCACCCGGATGAAGTCCTGCGCCATATGCAGGGATAAACGAGCGTGGAGGCCAGGGCGCAAGCGCAATGCTGCGGATGTGCAGAAGAGAGCCGTCTTATTTCACCTGCCACTTGGCATCGAAGAAGTCAGCAGCGACGACTCTGCCTGCGCTCTCTGCCGTGGGTGGTTGGGTGATGTCGAGGATAGCCCAGTCGGGGAGCTTTGGATTTTGCAGGGAGTTGGTGCGGTCATGGGCCTCCCGGAAACTCAGACCAGAGTTCAAGACGATGCGCTGCGCATGAATGGGACGCACCGGCCACTGATAAGTTAAAACGGGCACGTGATGGCTGGCATCGAAGGTTTTATCCCCAAGGCGGAGTGTCTTGTCAGTCCAGGCAATCGGCAGGTGATTCATGAGTGAGGCCAGCAGCGAATTTCCTTTGGCATCTCCCCATAGGCAAAGCGTCACGCCAAGGCCTTCGCGTTCATCCGCCGTGAGTTCAGAGGCTTTTTTCACCACCGGATCACCGCGCATGAGACTGCGCCAGCGTTGAATGAAATGAGCAGACTCCGCTTTCACCCATTGATCCACCTGAGGATGTGCACAAGGCGCGTCAGGCAACACGATGATGAATCGATCTTGAAACGCCTGATCCGCAGGCCCATCGAAGCCGCTTCCTTTGATTTGGCTGAGCGTTCCGCGAGGCGCGGATGTCCAGCCTTGCTCAGCTTCATTCACATAGCCCCTGGCGCTGAATGGAACGACCTTGCCATCCAGTGAAAGTTGATAAGTCGCGGCGTTGTCTCCCAAGACTTCAGCCAAATCCAACTCCAAACACGCGACGTTCGAGGTCTTCACCACTACCTGTTTGGCAGCATCATCGATTTGAGCCTCCACACGGGTGTCTTCCCAGGCTTGTTTCAAAGCGGTGACGGTGACCCAAAACATCTTGCCATAACGGGTGCAGCGGGTTTGCAGCACCACTTTTTTCGGCTTCGGATCACGACCTTTTTCCACCGCTTTTTCGATCAAGGCCTGCACGTCTTTGATGACCTCTGGATGATACTTGTGGCCCATGCCAGGACCGATGAGATGCGGGCGAGTCAGACCTTCTTTGGCCAGCACTTCGGTCATGTAGTCGGCGCTGTCGCGTTGGCTGTCATTTTCACCGCTGTAACTGATGAGCGGCACATTCAGAAAATTGCGAGCGTATGCAGGCACGTCATAAACATTCCAAAGCGTTTGCTCATAACTCGGCGGCATTTTTTCCGGCGTGAGTTTTTGGTAACGTTTCACATCGACAAAACCCGCGCCGGTATGCACGCAGGCCCACTGATCCGCAAAATGCGCCCCGATGTGCCAAGCACCGGCACCGCCCATGCTGAAACCCGCAAGCACGATGCGATTGGGATCGACTTTGAAACGTTCCTTGGCGGCATCACGTGCCTCAAACACATCGGTCTCACCGGCCGATTTCCAACCGTTGCAATAACGGCCAAACGGATGAATGACGATGCTTCCTTGGGGTTGAAATTGACCGGGTTTCTTGGCCATCAACCGGCTGTAAACAAACGGCAGATCCGTGGCCGTATCGCCACGCCCATGCAGCCAGATCCACATGGGGACTTCCTTTTCGCCGATCTCCAATCCCTCCGGCACCTCAACCCCGTAAGGCTGGGGTGAGTCATCAATAGCCGAATAAAAACCCAACACTTTCTGACCCGAACCTTCCATCCAAGGCGTCTTTCCTTCACGCAGGGAAGCGATGCGTTTCGCCGCTTCATCGAGGAGGGCATTGGCTTTTTTCACGCCGTCTTCAGGTTTCTTGTCATACCATTCATCGAAGTCGAGGGCATAACGCACTGCTTTGAGAAAGATGGCGGCATCGGCTGAACTGGGGTGTTTTTTCACCGACTCAAACTCAGCCAAGAGAGGCCGCAAGCGATCCTCGAGTGCCTTTTCCTGCTCTGCGGACAAGGCCGCGGTGGGTTTGGGCGGCAAACTGCCCCGAAAGGAAGCGGTGGCACCATCGGCGCGAAGTTGAGCGACTGCAGGTGGGATCACCGCAAAGAGTGCCAGGAACACAGGGAGACAGACTTTCATGAGAGTAGATGAGCGGGAAGAAACGGACTTGCCAAGCCGTTCTTGTCCGGCCTTTGATAACACTGCCCATGAAGTTCTCGACCTTACTCGCTACCCTCGTTCTCTCTGCGGCTGCGCAGGCAGCCACTTTCACCGTCGAAAAGACAGCCACCGGCGGTGCCGTGGTGAAGATTGACGGAGATTTTTTCACCGAACTGGTCGTGGATCAGGCCAACAAAACCTATCTTTGGCCAATCATCGGTGCTGGCGGCGTGACCATGACCCGCGCTTACCCCATGAAAACCGTCGAGGGCGAACAGCACGATCACCCGCATCATCGCGGCCTTTGTTTCGGCCATGAAAACATCGGTGGCTACGACACCTGGGCTGAAGCGGCGACTTTTCCCGCAGGCTCGAAGAATGCTGACCGCATCAAACACCTGGGCGCCATCAAACTGCGTGAGATTACGGAAATGAAGGGCGGCGAAACAGCAGTCTTGGTGACCGTGTCCGATTACCTGGAAGCCGAAGGCAAGAAAACCTGCGAAGAAGTGCGCAAATACACCTTCGCCGTAAAAGGTGACACCCGAGTGATCGACGTGGATATCGACCTGATCGCGACCGAAGGCGACACACTCGTGGATGACAAAAAAGACGCCGGCCTGAGCATTCGTGTGCCCACGGAGATGGCGGTCGAGATTGAAAAAAACAAGAAAGGCACCGGCCACATCCTCAACAGCGAAGGGCACACCGACGCAGACGCCTGGGCCAAACGCGCCAGTTGGTGCGACTACTACGGCACGGTGGGTGGCCAACAAGTCGGCGTGGCGATGCTGAACCATCCTAGCAGCTTCCGCTTTCCAACGCCTTGGCATGTGCGCACCTACGGCCTGTTCACTGCGAATCCATTTGGCACCAAATCACTCGATCCCAAGGCCGACACAGGCGCTTACACGCTGAAGAAAGGCGAGAAGACGACCCTGCGTCATCGTTTCATCTTCCACAAAGGCGATGCCAAGGATGCAAAGATCGCCGAAGCCTTCGCCGAATACGCCAAGGAAAAGTGAGTCCAATCACGTCTCTAATCTGAGACTTTTCAAAGGCCTGAGGGTGAAAGCCCGCAGGCCTTTTTCATTCAGGCCATGGGTTTGCGGAAAACCGTGATCACATCTTCATAGAGGCCCGTCTGGTGCGTGGTGCCTTCATGAGTGAACTCCTTGAAGGAATCCACAATGTCAAAACCACGCTTCTTCAGAAGGTCCAGCATCGCTTCATGCGTGAGATTGCTGCGCCAGCCGCCTCGCGCGCCACCGACACTGCCGTGATGAATGATGCCAATGGCTCCAGGCTTGAACACGCGATTGAATTCATCGGCGTAACGTTCCACCTCGGCCTGATTGATGTGAACGAACACATCGAAGCTCCACAAAGCATCCACACTGGCGGTTTCGATGCCTGAGAGATCGTGGCCGGAACCGACCATGAAGGTCGCTTTTCCGGTAGAACCAAATTTCTCCGTGCAGACTTCCACACAGGAAGCCGAGATGTCCACCCCCGTGAGTGCATCAGCCCGCTGAATGAGTTCACCGGTCCAGCGCCCTGCTCCAGGTCCGATTTCTAAAACTCGCCCGCCCTTCGGCATGAAGCCGTGAAGGACGTATTCGATGATCGCTTTTTTCCATGGTTCACTCGGGGTCCATTCCTCGCCCCCAGCGTTCCAATCCCAGGACTCCCAGATCGCTTTGTTCAGCGCGCGACTGTTCATTCCAGGCACTGCATAAAGGCGACGTTGGCGATCCATGAGTGCAAAAGCTTGCTGCGCCAAAGTGCTTGCCGCGTAATAGGTGGCGAAGGATGCGCACCAAATGACGCCATTCTCGCGCAGCATGATGGCAGCGATGCTGAGTTTCTTTTCGAGGGGGATGCGGCGGCGGTTTTCGACGATGTCCTTCATGCTGTGGGCGGGCAATTCGCACGTGAGAAGCTCGGCGTCAATGCAAGGAGCGTGCCGTTTCCTCAAAGAACGCTGTCGGCCTCTCGGGAAAATCTGCGTTGTGACCTAGATCGGGAGTTTGAAAGGGCTCCTCCAAAAACAGTCTTCGAAGGGCGAGCAACCTTTTGCGTCTAACCGTGTTTGAGAAAACACACCTCGCTCAACAATCCATGAAGACCTTGCTGATTTTTTTCCTGCTCCCAGCGGCAGCCTTGGCCGCCGATGAGGCAGCTGCCCAGGCCCACGCTGGGATGTCCGCTGACAGCCTGAAGTTCTTCGAAAAGAACATTCGCCCGGTGTTGGTGGAGCACTGTTATAAATGCCACTCCAGCGAGTCCGAGAAGATCAAAGGCGGTCTCACTTTAGATACTCAACAGGGCAGCCAACTCGGCGGGGACTCGGGGCATCCCGGTGTGACTCCGGGAGATCCAAATGCCAGCTCGATCTTTGAAGCCATCACTTGGCAAAATGATGACATGCAGATGCCGCCCAAAAATCGGCTACCCGATGACGTGATCGCCAACTTCAAAAAGTGGATCGAAATGGGGGCTCCAGACCCACGAATCCAGAGTCCTGCCAACCTCGTGGGCGGCAAACGTGAAATCAACATGGACGAAGGACGCAAACATTGGGCCTTTCAGAAACCCGTAAAATCATCCCCTCCCCTCGTGAAGACGGAAGGCTGGGCCAAGTCGGACATTGATCGTTTTATCCTGTTTCCCCTGGAGCAACAGGGGCTGAAGCCAACGAAAGACGCTGACCGCGCGACCTTGATCCGGCGCATCGCTTTTGATCTCACAGGACTGCCACCGACGCCCGATGAAGTGAAGACCTTCCTGGCCGACACGTCCCCTGAAGCCGTCAAACGTGTGATTGATCAGTATCTCGACTCACCTCGCTACGGAGAGCGCTGGGCGCGTCACTGGTTGGATGTGGCGCGTTATGCCGAAAGCAGCGGGAAAGATGTCAACCTGCTCTATCCTCATGCCTGGCGTTACCGTGATTATGTGATCGATGCCTTCAATCGCGACAAGCCCTATGACCAGTTCTTGAAAGAGCAACTCGCAGGGGATCTGATGCGCTTTGAAGACAAACGAGATCAAGCTGAAAAGATCGTGGCCACCAGCTTCCTAGCCATCGGTTCCAAAGGGCACAACAATCGCGATCGACGTCAGTTTGCCATGGATTTGGTGGATGAGCAGATCGATGCCATGAGCCAGTCGATGCTCGGCCTGACGCTGGCCTGCGCACGCTGCCATGACCACAAATTTGATCCCATAACTCAGCGTGACTACTACGCTCTGGCGGGTGTGTTCCTGAGCAGCGAGACCTTTTTCGGCACCTACAGTCAGCTGCAGAATCAAAACACCAGCACCCTCATTCAGCTAGACAAAGAAGCGTCCCAGACCTCCGCCTTGGCCGCCATCACGCCGACCGAGTATGCCAAGCTGAAACAGAACCACGACGATGCCCTCACCACCGCTGACCGCATCCGAGATGAAGTCCGTGCCATGTCGGCGGAACAGCGACAGCAGCGCACCGCACAGAGCTTCTTGCGCATTCGCAGTTCATCGGACCGAGCCGATGCCATCAAGGCAGATCTGGATCTCTTTGAGAAAGACGGCACACCGCGCAGCCTCACCATGGGAGTGCTGGATCGCGCACGTCCGGTGAACAGTCCCATCCTGATTCGTGGCGACATCAAACAACCCGGCGAGGTCACACCCCGGGGGCTTGTCGAAGTCCTGTGCGCCAAAGATGAACCCCTCAACATCCGTGAAGGTAGCGGTCGATTGGACCTCGCCTATTTCATTGCCTCCAAGGACAATCCACTCACCGCACGGGTCATGGCCAATCGTGTGTGGCTCAAACTCATGGGCAGTGGTCTGGTTAGCACGCCCGACAATTTCGGGATCATGGGCCAGAAGCCCACTCACCCCGAATTGCTCGATCATTTGGCCATCCGATTCATGGAAAATGACTGGTCCGTGAAACAACTCATTCGCGAAATTTTGATGAGCCGGACTTATCAAATGGCCTCGACTTACAACGCCCAAAACTTTGCCCAAGACCCAGACAACAAACTGCATTGGCGCATGAATCAACGCCGCCTGGAGGCTGAGGCGATTCGAGATTCCATGCTCGCCATTTCAGGTTCTTTGAATCTGTATCCTGTGGATGGATCCCCGGTCGCTCGTGCAGGGGAGAGTCGTGAAGGCATCTTCAATCTTTTCCGCGAACTCAATTCGAAGCCTTACAACTACCGCAGCATCTACCTGCCGATTGTGCGCGATCAAATCTCCGAATTCCTGAGTGTCTTCGACTTCCCGGATGCCAGCCTCGTCAATGGCGAACGCGATCACACGAATGTGCCGAGCCAGAGTCTTTTTCTCATGAACAATGGGCAGTCGCTCAACGCTGCTGATGCCTTTGCAAGACGACTCGCCCAGTTCGAAGGCACGCCTCTCGAACGGCTGAGCTACGCTTATCAGCTCGCCTTTGCTCGAAATCCCACCGAGACCGAATTGGCGGCACTGCGAACGTTTTGGAGCCGATTCCCTGAACAAGCCGCCAACGGCAAGCGCAGCCAAGAAGCCCGCGATCAAGCTCAGGCTGCCGCTCTGTCCGCCTTCTGCCAAAGCCTGTTCGCCAGCGCTGAATTTCGTTACCTGAATTGATCTGACCTTTGTTCAAACCGCCTCCGAGATCCAAGCCATGAACACTTTCAATCGTCGCGACTTCCTGAAGACCTCCAGCAATGGGTTTGGTTACCTCGCCTTTGCTGCGCTCGCTCAGCAACAAGCTCTGCGCGCCAGCACACCTCTAGCGGCCAAAGCCTCCCACTTTGCCCCCAAGGCCAAGCATGTGATCTTTCTGTGCATGCAAGGAGCGCCCTCGCATGTGGATCTACTGGATTACAAACCCAAGCTGATCGCGGACAGTGGCAAAAATGCACCCGCCGCAGCCGGGCGCTATGGGCAAGCCAAACTGATGAGCCCGCAGTGGAAGTTCAGTCGGCAGGGCAAAAGTGGGCTTTGGATGTCCGAACTGCTGCCGCATCTCGCCAAGCAAGCCGATGACCTTTGCGTCATCAATTCCATGGCCACCGATCTGCCTGCGCATCCTCAAGCCTTTACCCAGATGCACACAGGCACGACCCAATTCGTGCGGCCCTCAATCGGTTCCTGGGCACTCTATGGACTGGGCACGATGAATGAAAACCTGCCTGGATTCATCACCATCAATCCTCCAGGCAATGCCACGCGCACCTATGGCAGCGCCTTCTTGCCTGCGATTTACCAAGGCACCAAAATCAGCGGCAATGGCCAGCCCGGTCTCGGTGGACTGGCCCGCCGTAACACGGGTGGCAGCGATCAGGCCAGCATCGCCAACATCAAAAACAATCGCTACAGCACGGAGGCCCAACGCACGCAGTTGGATTTGGTACAGTCACTGAATCAATCGCGCATGACCATGGATGGCGGGGTGAGTGCTGAAGTCGAAGGCGTGATCGAGTCCTATGAACTGGCCTTTCGCATGCAGGCCGAGGTGCCCAAGGTCCTGGATCTCAGTCACGAAACCACCGCCACCAAAGCGCTCTACGGCATTGAAGATGAGACCACGGCCACCTTTGGCAAACAATGCCTGATGGCACGCAAACTGGTCGAGGCAGGCGTGCGCTTCATTGAGATCACTCACGGCAATTGGGATCAGCATTTTAATCTCAAAGCCTCGCTCGAACGCAACTGCAACCAGATCGACAAACCCGTGGCGGGGCTGCTTCAAGACCTCAAGCAACGCGGCCTTCTCAAAGATACCCTCGTCATCTGGGGCGGTGAATTTGGTCGCACTCCGCACAGTCAGGGCGACGATGGGCGAGATCACAACAACAAGGGGTTCACGCTCTGGATGGCCGGTGGCGGGGTCAAAGGAGGCCTGAACTATGGCAAGACCGATGACTACGGTTATGA
>JAIXVB010000359.1 GCA_027483245.1 Verrucomicrobiaceae bacterium
CTCATGGTCAGCAAATTATTCGTGGAGCCATTGGCGATGGCTGAAAAAGTGGAGCCTTCATTGAAGGTCACCCATTCCTGCATCGGAGTAATCGTTCCATTGATCGCAGTTAAAGCTCCGAAGGCTTGCAGATTACCGCCACTGTTAACCGTGGTCGTGCCCCGAAGATTACCAAGGACACTGCCAATGTTGTTACCCGAGAATCTCAAGGTGCCCCCATCGACGAATGTATCACCGACCCAGTTCGGATGATCATCGTTAAGAAGGAAAATCGAAGTGTTCGTCGAGGCAAGACGCAGGGTGCCTCCTCCAGAAATGGTGCTCGTGTCATAGATTGAAGCAGCATCAGCCACATTGATACGAAGCTCTGCACCGTGACTGATGCTAAACGGAAGATTGGTCGCTCCAATCTTCGCTGCGGCTGTTCCTGGAGTTCCATCACCCACCTGAAGAATTCCTTGTTGGATATTCACGCGAGCTGTTTGTGTGTTGGCTCCGCCGAGAATCAATGTTCCAGGACCCGTCTTGGTCAGTGCAAGAGCGCCGCTATTGTTTTGAATGATGGAATTAACCGTCAGAGAATTAGTGCTCTGATTGTTGAAGATAAGATCCAGGTTACCGGTGGTCGCCGACCTTCTGATAACCCCACCATTGATCGTGACAGGTCCAGAGTTTGGAGTCATTAAAATGGCCCCCTGTTCGAGCCCCAAGGTGCCAGCAAGGGTGAGTGTCCCGCCTGTAGCATCATTGAAACGAACCGTCTGCGTCACAGCTGCATCAGCAACCGTATTTCCAAAACCCGCAGAAAGAATATCTGTGTTGATCCCTGTGCCGAATGTCGTCACGCCGAGATTGTTATTGTAAGCATCCGCAGCCACCGCATTGATGACTCCAGCTTTTGCAAGGGTAGCGGTTGCTCCATCCGCAGTGATGTTCAGAGGGGTCCCACCAACAGTCGAAGCAAGTTGGAAGTCTGAACCTGTAGCATTCACCACAAAATAGTTGGTGTTGATAGCCAACCCGGCAGGCGGATTGGCAGTAAATCTCACCAGTGTTCCATCGGCCAAGCCAGGTGCATTGATGCGATCTGTTGCTGCAATGGTGGCCACATTCGTGCCGACCTCTACGTTCGCAGCAATTGCCCAATCGGTGCGATTGACAGTCGCATAACCGGCTAAAATGGCATTGGTTCCCGAACCGACATTTGCTGTCGTGGTTGCTGCCAATCCATTGGAACCAAAGTCCAGTGTTCCATAATCATTCACGCCGTTTCCTGTCGAACGAGTGATGCCATTGAGAAGAAGTGTTGCAGTCCCTCCAGCAACACGCTGAATCTGGCTAGCGCCTTGATTCAAAGTGAGCCCACTTACCACTTCAACGTGAGTTCCACCACTTAACTCAAGAATGGCTCCCGAAGTCGCGACTTGATAAAGTTGTGTTGGAACATCAGCATCGACACCCAAGAGTGTCTGGATGCCATTGCTACCGCCGAACCAGCCCAATTCCAAGGCTGAAGCATTTGCCAATTTAGAAGTGTCACTGGTGCTGTAATCGAGACGAACAGTGCCACCAGACATTGAAGTAATACCAGTGTATGTGTTAGCTCCGGACAAAATGCGAGTTCCATGATCCAGAAGAAGCAGCCTACCCGTTCCAAAGGTACCCGTTATCGCTCCTGAGATATTCAACGAGGAGTTTGTCGCAGCCGCGATTCTCAAGTTCGAATTCGTCACGTTCAGGCTGACATTTCCAGTCCAGGTATTGACGCCAGAATCAGCAGTAAGTGCAGCATCCGAAATGTTAAGCGTCAGATTTTCTCCTATAATGGTGCGCCCACCGCGCAGCATGAGACCTGTGCCAGATCCCCCGCCAGCGACCGCAGTTCCAGGAAACTGACCAATATTCACGCCTCCTGCAGACGTGCCAAGAGCATTATCATGGGTGACGACGAGCGTGCCCCCCGTAGTTGTGGTCGTTCCGCTGCTGTTCACCCCAGTCAGAATGTTGACCGCGCCCGTGAAAGTATTATTCCCACCCAGAACCCAGGTTCCCTGCTCGATTTTGGTGACGTTAACCACACCACTGCCATTGTTGGTGATCTGAGGGTTGAAGGTGTTGTTACCCACGTTCTGACCTCGCAACATGAGAGTTGAGGCAAGGTTTGAAGACGTGAAAGCAACAGGCCCCGTGTTCGTGAAAGAAATGGAAGGGATCACAGCACCCGCCACTGTTGTTCCATCTGCCCAAATGGCCACTGGAGCAGCCGTCGTGGTCGCTGAAGCACTTGCCCCCAATGTCAGCAAACGGTCTGTCGTTTGAGGAGTAAAGCCCAAGTAACGTAACCCGCCATTCGCATTGACTGTATTGATCACCAAATTCGATGCCGCATTGCTTGATTGACCGATCGAACTTGGCGAACCCCCATCCGCCAAATAATAAACATCCAGGCGATTCCCCACATTATTGACACCATTGGTGATGATGGATGTGCTACCCGAATAGGTATTGATGTTGGTGAGCGTTTGAATGCGTGCATTGCCATCATTGTTGGTTCTAACAAGCCCAGCTCCGCCACTGATGACACCACTAAAAGTCTGGTTGGCGTTGGTAAGTGTCAGAAGGCCAGTATCAGCAATCAGGCTTGTGCCAATCGCACCTGCAAGACCACCGAAGGTTTCTCCACTGAAAAACCTCAGTGTTGCAGTTCCTATGGAAGAACCGTCTGAGCCTGCATTAGCCAGATTGACCAAAGCACCATCTCCAATCGAAGCTCCTCCTTGAATTTCAAGGAGGCCACGATTGACGGTCACCGTCCCTGTCATGGAATTCGCGGCATTCGCAATTCTCCAAGTCCCGGGGCCGTTTTTGATGATCCCGACATTGTTGCTAACTTGCAACGAGCTGTTCACGCCACTGGAGATGGAACCATTGATCGTATTGATCCCTGTGTTTGTTCCGTCCAAGATCCAAGAACGGTCACCACTCTGACCGGATGTTAAAGCTCCGTTGATAACGATCACTTTGTTACCATTGTTTACCAGCCTACCATTTCCAGGATTGGTGGTGCTGCTGAAGCTTTGAGTAAAGGTAATGTTCGAGCCAAAAGTTGCAGTGCCAGCCTCTTGATCATTGAAAACCAACGATCCCGTCGAGGTCAGACCACCACCTGCCCCGAGATTGTCTCCCCCACCGAAGATGTCGTATCGACGTCCATTAAAATCATTCGTGCCTAGGTCGATCACACGTGGAACGCTTAAATCACCGAGAATGCTCGTGGTTCCAGAGCCGTTGCCAAGCCCATTCACGAGTTCCAATGTACCAACCCCGACGGTTACACGACCGCTGAAGTTATTGGCCGGATTCGTCAACTTCCAAAGACCTGCCCCATAGAGATCATTATCTCCCACCTTTGGGTTTACCGTGAGACTGATCACACCGGTGCCCGTTCCAGAAGTTCCCTTCTGATCGATCACACCTGAAATGGTATTTCCCAAGGTATTTTGACCGTGAAGAATGACCGTTTTATCACCCGAATTTTGATTGTAGATGTTACCTTGAAGGTTAAGCGCACCATTGCCATTTCCAGCAATGCGAACTGTCGCTGCTACAGTTGTTGTTTGATTATAAAACCGAATAGTGGCACCGGCCCCTAAAGTTACATTGTTATTGAGTGTAATCGTCAATTCTGGAACATTGATGGAATTCACGAATGTATTGACGGGCACGCCACTCGCCTCCAACAGCATACCTTCTGTAATGCCATTCACAGCACTCATCGGCACAACATTGGTTGCTGTGGCGTTTTCTCTTGTCGTTCTGGCAAGCAGATAGAACCGTAATAATGTGGCTAGTGGAATGCTTGCCTCTTGGTTTAAGGTGATGGTTTTTGTCTCAGCATTAATGCCTGTCACAACCGTGCCGTCGGCAACACCACCACCAACAACAATCATCCCCACAGCAACAGAATCGACGTCCACGAGTTCAACGGAATTCGATTCGATGGTCTCATCTCCAGTCGTTTTAGCCAGAGGAGTCACGGCACCTCCCACGAGGTTGAAATTTCGATTGCTCGACTCGCCTGAACCAATGTATTCAAAGCGGGCTTCTTCAGCGCTGAATTGCAATCCAAGCTGAATGGTTGAACTCGTCCCAAGAGGACTCGCGATCCCTCCATTTGGAAGTCGATCCACACGAACGGTCGCAGTTTGAGAAGCACTTCCAATGATAGGCACGGTGGTAAAGTTACTCTCTGTATCAAGATTACCAGTGCTAAAGAGCCCATACCAGGCGGCCCCACCTGAGGCATTAAAGTTTACAGAGCCCTGACCTGTAATTCGTCCGTATAAGGCATGATTGATGTTATCATCAATGGTGAGGGTTTTATCTGTAGCGATGCTAACCGTAGCACCACGCTGAGTGAACAACCCGCCGATCGTCTCATTATGATTGAACTGGAGGGTTGCTCCTCTCAAAACATGCTGATCATTGTCATTTTGAAGTCCATCTCCAACAGGAGGTAGATTTGGGGCTCCTACTGGCGGAGGATTGTCAATAATAACAGTTCCACGCTGGATGTATGTGTTTGCTGAACTGAATGTATTAACGTCTCGGAGAGTAGTGGTGCCAGAGTTGTTGAACACATAAATGCCAGTGCCTGAAAGCACCCCTTCATAAGTGTTGCTTTGATCGCCTGCGATTTCGACCATGCCATTGTTGATGATATTGAGACGTGAATCGGAAGTGTTAGAGATAGTGCCAGTAAGGATCAAGCGCCCGCCGCCTTCAGTCTGAAGGAACCCACGCTGAGTGTTGGGGGTGCCTGCTGGAATCCCTCCTGCAGGCCCTGTCACATGTGACCCAGCCGTGATGGTTCCAGAAAGCGTGACATTGCCCAAGCCTTGACGGAACAAGCCCGTGTTTCGAGCCGCGCGATTGGTAGCTGAATCACTCGTCCAAGGATTCAGTGTGATGTTATTGGGAACGACAACATCTTGGAGTTTGTGGAATCGAATGTTTGAGTTGCCTGCTATGGACGATTGAACAACCACTGCACC
>JAIXVB010000039.1 GCA_027483245.1 Verrucomicrobiaceae bacterium
AGCGATGAACCGCGCACCGGGCTGCGATGTTTTCCAGAGACACTGCCGAGCATGGCCTGCCGTGCGTTCAGGGGCAGCGCCATGAGACGTGCGAGCACGGCGGGATCGAGGAAGGAACGTGATGAATCAGCCATGATCGTAGCCTCCCAATTTCGTCCTCGTCCTCCTACTCGAACTCGTCCTCGATTCCGGGGCTCTCGAAGCACCTGGAACTTCATCAAATCGATCCACCAGCTTTGTGAGCATGCTCACGATTCTCACCAGCATCGCTTTGCCTCGGTCGATTCGTTTGACTGGACAGGCTCGTTTTGCGACCAAGGCATCCAGACAAGCGGCACACTCCGTCGCCGAACCTCGAGCATCATCGAAGAATCGAGCACGGAGTTGGCTCGCACGTTTGCCGTTTCCCTCAGCTGTGTTGAGGAGTTGAGAGAGACTGGCGCGGTCAAGTTGGTCGAGAGTTTCGGAAAGCCGAGCCCCTTTGATTTCACGAAGCTCTTCGAAGAGGTCGGTCAGCCACGAGATGAAAGAGAGCTCGAGTTGGTAAACATCGAGCTTTTCGTGGTCGAAGAGAGCAGCGGGCATGACAAACGACGGGAGGGAAGTTCTGGCTTAAAGAGCGATGAGAGTGGATCGATCGAGGACGAGTTCGATGCGTGATGAATCAGCCATGATCGGAGTTCCCAATTTCGTCCTCGTCCTCCTACTCGAACTCGTCCTCGATTCCAGCGCCCTCGAAATATCAGAGACGTGATCAAACCGATCCACCAGTTTGGTGAGCATGTTCACGAGCTTGAGCAAGGGGTCGATGTGAGTGATCGAAGATGACATGACTGACGAGTGATCGAGGTCTGGGAGTGTGGGCGGGAGGGAAGTGCTGGTTTAAAGAGCGATGAGAGTGGATCGATCGAGGACGAGTTCGAGTAGAAGGACGAGGACGAGGCGACTGAGGAAGAGAAAGATTCCCGAGCCATCACGCCCGAGACAATTCATCGACCAAACGCTTCGTCACATCGCGGCTGCTCACGCCCTCGCTCTCGGCGGTGAAAGTGGTCATCACACGATGACGCAGCACGGGTTCGGCCACTTCCATCACATCTTCCAGACGCACCATGTAACTGCCATGCAGCGCTGCGCGGGCCTTGGCTCCGAGGATCAAATACTGCACGGCACGTGGACCGGCACCCCAACCCACCAGGGGCTTCAACCAAGCGGGGGCTTCTCCGCTGTTCGGACGCGTGCGACGCACCAGATCGACGGCGAATTCATAGAGGTGATCCGGTACAGGCACGCGACGCACCAAGTCTTGAAAGGCCAGCACTTTGGCCCCATCCAGCACATGCTCCAGCCGCGGCAGGGTCAGGCCAGTGGTGCTGCGGGCGATGGCGATTTCTTCCTCACGGGTCGGGTAATCGACACCGATCATGAACATGAAGCGATCCAACTGCGCTTCGGGCAGTGGGTAAGTGCCTTCTTGTTCGATGGGGTTCTGAGTGGCCAGCACAAAGAACGGGCTTTCGAGCGTGTAGGTGCGTCCGGCCACGGTGACGCGATGTTCTTGCATGGCCTCGAGCATGGCCGCCTGCGTCTTGGCGGGTGCGCGGTTGATCTCATCGGCCAGCACGATGTTGGCAAATACGGGTCCTTTGGCGAATTCGAAGGCGCGTTTGCCGCCAGGCAACTCCTGCAAGATGTCGGTGCCGGTGATGTCCATGGGCATCAAATCGGGCGTGAACTGAATGCGACTGAAGCTCAGCGATAGGGTCTCGGCGAGCCGACTGATGAGCAGCGTTTTCGCCAGACCCGGCACGCCCATCAGCAGTGCGTGACCGCGGGCGAAGAGGCAGATCGAGAGTTGTTCGATGACCTTTTGCTGACCGACAATGATTTTGCCGAGTTCTTGAGTCAGTTGGGCATAGACCTGCCGCAATTCGTCAATCGCGGCCACATCGTCTTGGGGAGGCGGACTTGTAGGAGTGGACATGGATTTTGATGAAATCCGCACGATGCCACCAGGAAATGCAGGGGAAGACAAGTCTGCTCTTCAGGAAAATACGGATTTATTCCTGAATCATCCCCGCAAATCAACTTTGCAGATCGAACCGTCTGTTTTCAGGACTGGCTTAGAGCAAAGGGGGAAATCCTTGGGCATAAAGGCAGTCGCAGCAGGGCCTCCGCGTCACCACATCGCAGGTTGCGGACTGCATCGCGGCTTCGACAGCTCCCTGGGACGTTCAAAACAAAACCTTTTCCCTGCCAATCCCGTCAGCTCAGAGTCCTGGACTTCGATCTCACCCGCAAGCTGAAGCGATGCACTCGCTTATCGAAAGGATGCACTGGCGAGTCCAAACGATGCACTGGCGAATCCAAACGATGCACTGGCGAATCCAAACAATGCACTTGCTCATCCAAACGATGCACTTGCTCATCCAAACGATGCACTGGCGAATCCAAACGATGCACTTGCTCATCCAAACAATGCACTTGCTCGTCCAAACGATGCACTGGCGAGTCCAAACGATGCACTTGCTCATCGAAGTAATGCACTTGCTCTACGAAAGGATGCACTGGCAAATCTTAGGTTTGGATTCGTCCATGATGTCTTTGAAGTGGCTTGGGGATCTCTGGACTGATCGCCTGATTTCTTGGGATGCTTGCCTGAACCTTTTGGCTTCACCGCTGCATCAATGAGGTTCGCCACGGATCTCTCCACCTTTGCGACTGAATCATCTGACCTGCCGTCCGTTTTGTCTGGGTTCGCTAAGCAAGGCTTTGGGTGGGGTTCGTCGTTCCTCTTTCAGTCGAGCGGACAAACGGTGCCCAGAACCGCACAGAGATTCGCTTCGCGGCTGCGCAGGTGCGGACCCCTTTGCCTCGCAGCTTCATCGCAGGGTTCACAAGATTTTACACTCCTGCGAATCCTGTCCCATCCTCTGCTTCGGCCCTCATTCTAGCAGCGCACCGACGTGGGCGGTGACGGCGCTGGCGAGGCCGGGGAGGCTGTAACCGCCTTCGAGGACGGAGATGAGGCGGTTTTGGCAGTGCTCGGCGGCGGCGGTCTTGAGGAGTTGGGTGAGGGCGGTAAAGTCGGGGTCGGTGAGTTTGAACTGGCCGAGGGGGTCTCCAAGTCGGGAGTCAAATCCGGCGCTGATGAGGATGAGGTCCGGTTTGAACTGGGCGATGGCGGGCAGGAGCTTGTCCGTGAAGGCGCTGCCGATTTCTTTCATGCCGCTGCCAGCGGGCAGGGGGAAGTTTAGGGTGCTGCCCTTGCCTTTGCCGGCACCGGTTTCCTCGGC
>JAIXVB010000044.1 GCA_027483245.1 Verrucomicrobiaceae bacterium
AACAGCCTCGTGAATGTGCAGGGCATGGCGCGAATCGGTGGGGTCAAACGCCCGGCTGAGCTGGCCAATCTGATGCTGGAAGGTGAAGCGGACATCATCCCGATCGATGTCAAAACCGGCCTGTGGAACCCCACCACCTATCTCAAACTGACGCTGGCCAAGGGCTCGACGCTGGCGGGTCATCTGACCATCGGTGATGCGGCAGGCAAGGAGCTGCGTCAGCTTCAGGAATATGGCGTGGATCTCAGCCCGGTGCGGGTCGGCGGCCCGCTGCTGCAAAACGCAGTGGTGGATGGCGGGTTCTTGAACAATCGTTTCAGCCTGCGTCTTCCAGCCGTGTTTGAGTTCCCTGAATATGAAGTCGTGCTCGCGGGCAAATCCTGGGTGAATGCGGCGGAGGATCAGCATCAGATCGATCTGCGACTGTCCTGCGCAGCCGAACTGCAACAGCGGCTCCAGAGCGGCATTGCGCAGGCGAAGTTGGGCGAATCCATCGCCCGTGCGGTGAGCAAGGCCCTGTCTGATGAACGCGGGCGCATGACCTTTGACATCAAATCCAGTGGCTCCCTGTCTGATCCTCACGTCCGCCCGGACACGGATCGTGTGCTGAAGAACCTCGTGCGTGGTGAAGGTCTTGGGGACTTGCTGCAGGGATTGCTGAAAAAGCTGTGATCCTTTGGGAGTGTGCGGCCAAAAGCGCTTTCGAGCGACTCTCGGCCTGCGAAAGCTCCAGAGGTCTGGAGCACTCCAGGACGCTGCCGCGTTGGTAGGGCGGCTGGTGGTAGGGCGGCTGGTCCCCCAGCCGCCGACGTCAGGTCTCACGCCTTCGCCCATTTTCCCCCACTGACGGAATCTCTCGGCCCACAACGTTCGGCGCTTGCAGGAGCAAACGCCCTACCCACAACGCTGCCAGCTCCGTCTCTTTTGAAGCTCATCCCCCAGCTTCAGCGGGCCTCAGCGACCATTTTTTCGATCCACTTGCCCAGATTGGGCGGCTGAAAGGCCTTCATGAGCTCGAGCAATTCGTCAGGGGTCTCGTGCACGAGGACGCATTGGCGATGCGCGACTCTCAGGAAGCCTTGCTCGGTCATGTGATCGAGAAACGGCAGCAGCTTGTCGAAAAAACCGTTCACATTGAGCAGGCCCACCGGTTTGCTGTGAAAACTTAGCTGCAGCCAGGTGAGGGTCTCGAACAGTTCATCCAACGTGCCAAACCCACCCGGCAGAGCGATGAAGCCATCGCTGAGATCCACCATCAGCTGCTTTCGTTCGTGCATGGAGCTGACGACGTGCAGTTTCGTGACGCCGCCATGGCCCAGTTCCTTGGCCATCAGGGACTCAGGGATGACACCGATGACCTCGCCACCCGCAGCCAGGGCGGCATCGGCGATGGTACCCATCAGGCCGACATTGCCACCGCCATAGACGAGGCAAATCCCCTGCTCTGCCAGATACGTGGCCATCTCAGCGGCGGCTTTTTTGTAAAGAGGATCGTTGCCGCCATTGGCCCCACAGTAGATCGCGATTCGCATCGGCCTCCTTCCACGCGAGGCCGGGCGTTTTCAAGCGTCGGTTCGCGGATGGCAATGAGGGTTTGACCAGCGGCTGTGTCTGCCTTTGATGGCGGCGCGCTATCCATCCGGCGCACCAACACACATCCTCTATTCCCATGGCACTCACCGTCGGCACCACCGCCCCTGATTTCACCGTCACCACCCTCGGCGCCAATGGCCCCGAGCTCTTCAAACTCTCCGAGCACGTCGGTCAATCCAACATCCTGCTGCTTTTCGTGCCGATGGCCTTCACGGGCGTCTGCACCACGGAATTCTGCGAGCTTTCCAAGAGCATCAACGAATACACCGCCCTGAACGCCAAAGTGGTCGGCATCAGCGGTGACAATCCCTTCGCTCAAAAGGCCTGGGCTGACAAGGAAGGCATCACGCTGCAACTGCTGAGCGACTACGATCACAAGATCACGACCGCTTATGGCGTGGCGTATGACAGCTTCCTGCCTGCGAAGAATCTGATCATGGGTGGCGTGCCAAAGCGTTCCGCCTTCATCATCGACAAGGCCGGTGTCATCCAATATGCCGAAGCCCTGGAAAGCCCCGGCGATCTGCCCGACTTCGCAGCCATCAAAGCCAAGCTCGCTGAGCTGGCCTGAGAGTGCACTTAGCCATTCATATAAAAAAAGGGGAGTCCGCGAAGGGCTCCCCTTTTTTCATGCCTGAGTTTCACTCAGTTGATCCACTTCATGGAGCGCATCCACTCTCCGACACGGACATGCCAGGCACTCACAGGCAGGCCACTGTCCTTCATGCCAAAGCCATGGCCGCCACTGCCATAGATGTGCAGTTCGCAGGGCAGGTTGAGTTTTTTATACTCCAGATAAAGCAGGGCACTGGCGCTGGCACTGAGCCGATCATCATGCGCATGGACGAGGCAGAGCGGGGGTGACTTAGCCGTGACCTGGACCAGCGGGGTGAGCTGGTAATCATTGCCCTTTTCGGTCAGGTAAGCGGGATAAATCGGAATGGCGAAGTTCGGCGTGGCATCGGCCACATCAAGCGTGTCGTCTTGAGTGTAGGTGCGCTCATTGGCATGCAGCGCAGCCATGACCGTGAGATGACCGCCGGCTGAGAAACCCAGGATGCCAATGCGGTCCGGTTGGATGCCAAACTCGGCGGCGCGATGTCTGAGGATGCCGATGGCACGTTGCGCATCCTGCAAAGGCTCACGACTCGGGTCGGCAGGATCACGGCGGGGCACACGATATTTGAGAAGCACAGGAGTGACGCCCAACGTGCGCAGGTAATCGCAGACTTGGGTGCCCTCATGCTCAATGGCCAGGATGCTGTAACCGCCGCCAGGGCAGACGATGACGGCGGTGCCATTGGGTTTGTCCGCAGGATACACGGTGATCGTGGGATCGGAGACATTGCCGAGACGCTTCACGCCATCGTCCTTCTCGCGTTTGATCTCCGCTTCGGGTTCGCTTTTGAAACCTGCTTTTTCGGGAGCGCCTTGAGGCCACAGTTTCAGGGTCACAGGTTCAGCCGCGTGGCTGGTGGCAAGGGCAAGAGCAAAGGCAAGAAGGGCGGGTTTCATGAAGGTCCAATGATGTCCTGGAGTATCGCTTCGATGCACGACTTTTTTGCGAGTTGTGAATCAATGCCTTTTTATGTTGCGCTCTTCACAAAGCACGCCATCATCCGCGTCCCGCTCGTGACTGATGAAGCTCACGATGCACACGGGGCGTAGCTCAGCCTGGTAGAGCGCTTGCTTTGGGAGCAAGAAGTCGTCAGTTCGAATCTGGCCGCCCCGACCAACTTGGATTCCACAATCCTCGTCTCGGATGTCTGCACTCTACGCCGCCACACTCACCACCTTCAAAGCCCAAGGCTGGCATTACCGTGAAGTTCCTGGTCTGGAGGTGATCGAGGCCGACTTTGAAGCTCACCACACGAAGGTGCCACTGCACGTTCAGGTGTATGGTGAAGCCCACATCGCCAGTGTCGTGGCCACCGCTTCTGTCGAAGTGCCCAAGAGCCATCGCCTGCATGCCGTAGAGCTGATCATGCGCACGAATAAGGAGCTGAACCTTGGCAACTTCGAGATGGATTGGGACAGCGGTGTGGTGATGTTTCGCGTCACGAATATCTTCGCTCCCCATCGTTACGATGAGCGCATCATCGCCAGTCTCGTGCATGCTTCCATCGCGGAGATGGATCGCCTGACGCCCTTCCTGGGTGAGATTTGCAAGACACCCAAAGGTGAGCTCTTGCTGCTGCGGGTGACCGACCTGCTGAAGCGCCAGGATCTGCTGCCGCCCGTGCCTGAGGAAGCGTAAGCTGAGTCGCGCCCACCACGCTTCACCTGTGGACGAAAGCGCCACGAGCCGCTATGAAGCAGGCGCTTTCATGCCTTGAACATGCGCTACCACCTCCATGACCATCCTGCCTTTCCAGGACTGCTGTCCAAGGAGGATCTGTATTCCCTGGTGGATCGGGGATCGTTAGCCCGGGGGGATCTCTGCCTGGACACCCTCACGCAGCGCAATCACACCGTGGGTGACATCATCCATGACATGCCGCCGCCTTCGGCCCGCAGCATCGCCCGAGTCAATCGCCCCGCCTATCAGGAGATCCGTGCCGATGCCGATTTCCCTGACGAAGTGGCTGAAGCGCCCGAGCCCGATGAGGACGAAGCCTTGGAACCCGGACCCGAGGCTGAGCCTGAGGACAGCGTCGATGCCAGCCTCTACACCCCTGCCGGTGAGCTCATCCTGCACAAGTCGCACCCTTCCTGGCTGCTGTATTGGAAGCCCCTGCTGCTCTCCCTGCTGCTCCTGGTGGCCGCAGGACTCCTGTCGCAGATCGAGATGGAATTTGCCATCGCTTGCCTGCTCCTGGGGCTTGCCCTTTTTGTCATCACCTGGATCGCCCGTGCCAGTCGTGATTACCTCGTCACCGAAGAGCGCGTGGAGCTCATCTGGGGCATCCTCGGTCGCAGTTCCAAAGAGGTCCGCATCTGTGACATCCGCAGCATGGACGTGTATGAAAGTGGCCTGAAGGGGCTGCTCGGGCTCGGCACCGTGGATTTTTCATCCGCCGCCAATGCCGGGATCGAGGTGCAATTCAAAGACATGCGCCGCTCTCATGAGGTCAAAGAACTCGTCCGCCAGCTCCAGCGCAGTGCCGAGACCAGCGAGCCCTGACGCCTGAACGTGGTGGAGAAAAAACAAATCTCCCAAGAAAACCCGCTCCTCATCGTCATGCCCCGCGAACCTGTCCCCATGCACGACCCGCACCGCCTGTTCCTGGAGATCTTGGAACGCTATGAACGCCCCCTCATCCGGTATGCTCATGGTTACACCCAGGATCTGGAAGAGGCGCGGGACGTGGTGCAGGACGTGTTTTTAAAGCTCTCCCAGCACCTCGACAGTCTCGATCCTGAGCGCGTGGCCCCCTGGCTCTTCACCGTGTGTAAAAATCGCGCCCTCGATCATCAGCGCAAACATCAACGCCTCGTCGTCATGGAAACCGACACCCTGGATCATGAAGTCTCCACCAGCCCACGGCCGGGCGATGAAATGGAATCCCGCGAGACCGCGGCCACCCTGCACAGCCTCATTGAAACCCTGCCCCTCCGTCAAAGGGAAGCCGTCCGTCTGAAATTCATCACCGGCCTGGACTACAAAGAGATCAGCCAAGTCATGAAAACCAGCATGGGCAATGTCGGCTACCTCATCCACCACGGTGTGCAGGCCCTGCGCCTGAAATGGCAGCAGCACGAAGCCGAACCCGAGAGCACGCCCGTCCGTGCCTAGTCTGCCAAGCCTCTCGAACCCCTTTTGAAAAACGCCGTCATGAATCCCGAAAAAATCACCGCCTGGGCCCTGGAGGAACTCAGCCCTGAAGAGCAGGCGCAGATCACCGCCGCACTGCTCACCCAGCCTCAGGATCAGCAGCAGGCCGCAGACACCCGTGACTTCTGCGGCTTTCTCACCCAGCATTTGCAGGACGAATCCCTGGCCCTCACCTCCGAACAACGGCAGCGCCTGACTCAGATTCCCAACGCCCCTCAAAGTCGGCCCACCCCCAGACTTGTCTCGGCCCCCGCTCCGTGGTGGCGGCGTCATGCCTTGGCCAATCTCGCCGCAGCCGCAGCGGTGCTCATTCTCGCCACCCTGCTCGTCCGACCCGAAACCCGCCCCGGCTCGCAGACGGTGACTCAAAACTTCGCGATCAGTCAGCCCTCAGCGGATAAATCGCCCACGATCGCTCCCACCAAGCGCCAAGAAGACCTCCGCCAGCTCGCCTTGCAACCGCAGCCCCCCACGCAACCCCGCGTGGCCTTGGGTGACAGCCCCGTCCCTCGCGATTCTAACCAGCTTCCCAGCGTCGGTTCCCCCGCCTTGGCCAAACCTCTGACTCTCACGCCGAGCAACCGGCGTCTGGCCAATCTCACCCCGACGACGCCGGTCGAAGACCTGTTCTTCAGCAGCGACTTCCAGCAAGTCAGCGATGGCCCTGTCCGCACACTGCCGCTTCAGCTCAGCTCTGCCAGCTGGGCCGAAGCCAGGTCTGCCCGCCCTCAGGGTAACTTCACCCTGGCCGAAAAGCGGCGCATCAAGGAACTGGTCAGCGCCTCCCTCAAGGCCAAGCCCTTCCCTGCCCTGGCCCAGGGTCAGCCCATCAGCTTTCAAGCCGATCTCCTCCCCTGCCCTTGGCAGCCGACGCACCGCCTCGCCCGCGTGCAGCTCCACACGCGCCCTGCCGCGCTAGGTTCCACCAAACCAGCCCTGCTCGCCCGCGAAGCAACCTTTCAGATGGAGTTCAATCCCAGCCAAGTGCGGAGTTATCGGGTGCTCACCTTCACCCCCACCGAGTCTCCCATTCCCTTGGAGACCAGCGCAGTATTGCATGAGGGCCAAAGCTTCGTCGCCCTCTTCGAGATCATCCCCACGCAGCTCTCCGCCGCCCCCACCGATCCGCTCCAGCTCGCCTCCCCACCTCCCCTCAAAACCCCTGCTGCCCCGTCCAAGCAACCCGCCTTCAGCGCCCAACTGCGCTACAAGGAACCGGAGGGCGGACGTCTTCGGAAGATGGAGGTGAGTGGGAAGTGAGAGGTGCTCAGTGCTCAGTGCTCAGTGCTCAGTGCTCAGTGGTCAGTGATTGATGAGAACTGAAAACAGATCCCTGAAGACGATGCGGAACCGCGTTGCGGTTCGACGCTGATCTGGGGGGCGTTTTGTCGGGTTTCCAGGGTAGCCTCGCTAAAGCTCGGCAACCCTTCGCTGTGATACGGAAGGCCTTTGGCCTTCGAAACAGGTGAACTCGGCGATCTCTTCTGGGTATTGGCCTCGTTTGCCGGGGCCAAGAGCCTGCAACGAGGGCCATTTGGCTTTCCATGGAAGGGTCGTTGCGTGCAACGAGGGCATGATGGCTTTCCAAGGAAGGGTCGTTGCATGCAACGAGGGCATGATGGCTTTCCATGAAGGGGTCGTTGCATGCAACGGGGGCGTGATAGCTTTCCATGAAGGGGTCGTTGCTTGCAACGGGGGCATGATGGCTTTCCATGAAGGGGTCGTTGCATGCACAGAGGGCATGATTCTTTGTCAGGAAGGGGTCTGTGCATGCACAGAGGGCATGATTGTTTGTCAGGAAGGGGTCTGTGCGTGCACGAACGGCTCTGTTTCCGGCCATTCCGAACGGCTGCTGTGGAACACCGACCACCAACCACCGACCACCTCCACTTTTTCTCTCCCCACTTAGAGTTTGGACCCGTGATCGCCATCAACACGGGTGAATCGAGAACGAGCTCGAGGAGGAGGACGAGGACGATGCAGTACCCGAGAGCGCGTTGACCTTTTTCCCGGGAGTAAGAGGAGGATGTCAGACCATCACTCCGCACTCCGCATTCCATCACTCCATCACTCCATCACTCCATCACTCCATCACTCCATCACTCCGGCGTGATGCTTTCAAACACGGCACCGCCGAGCAGACGCTCGCCATCGTAGAGGCCACAGATTTGGCCGGGGGTGAGGGCGCGTTGAGGTTCCTCGTAGAGGAGCTCGGCGCGGTCGCCTCCGAGCGGGGTGAACTGGGCCAAACCAGCGGGGCAGCGGTAGCGAGGTTGCGCGTGGAGCAGGCGTGGCTGATCCAGGGGCAGGCCGGTGCTGGAGATGCTGGTCAGGGTGCAGCGACGTGCCCACAGCAGAGGTGTGTCGGCGCGCTCAATGGCGATGACCAACTCCCGGGTTTCATGGCGTTTCGCCACCACCACGTAGGCCTGTTTGTAGAGATTGCTGGCCACGCCGATGCCCTTGCGTTGACCGAGGGTGTAAAGGTGCAGTCCGCGATGTTCCCCGAGCACCCGGCCTTCCAGGTCCACGATGCGGCCGGGTTGATCCTGCACAAAGGTGCGCAGGAAGTCCTCCATCTTCACCTCGCCAATAAAACAGATGCCCTGGCTGTCTTTTTTGTCCGCCGTTTTCAAACCCAGATCGCGCGCGAGGTCACGCAGTTCTGGTTTGAGCAGATGGCCGATGGGGAACTGGGCGATCTGCACCTGCTCCGGGCGCATCATGGCCAGGAAGTAGGTCTGGTCCTTGTTCGGGTCCGCGCCACGAAAGATGCCTTGGGCATCTTTTTGCGCGTAATGACCGGTGGCGATGGCATCGAAGCCCTTCTCGCGCGCCCACTCCCAGAGCACGCCGAATTTCATCTCGCGATTGCACATCACGTCGGGATTCGGGGTGATGCCGTCTTGATAGCCCTCCAGCAGATACTTCACGACCCGCTCGCGGTATTCGCGCATCAGATTGACCACCTGGAAGTCGATCCCCAGCTGATCGGCCACCGCACGCGCATCCACGATGTCTTCCTCCCACGGGCAGTGACCGACGATGTTTTCCTCGTTGATCCAGTTCTTCATGTAGGCACCCACCACCTCATGCCCCTCCCTCACCAGCAGTGCCGTGGCGACACTGCTATCCACTCCTCCAGACATCGCGGCGAGAATCTTCATTGCCTAGCCATTGCCAAAGACTGACGCCCCCGTCAATGGCGGCCCCTTGCAGGATGGGCACTCCTGCTTACCTTTTCCCATGCCTCACTGGACCCCACCCGCCGCTGTCAATCTTGTGGACCTCGGATTCATGGACTCGCGCAGCAAGCTCATCGACCTCGCTGCGTTCCTGGATCGTGTCCAGCGTGCGGGGCAAGAAGGCGACTACCGTGTGCAGGCCCTGAAAAACGCCATCGCCCTGCTTTCCAACAACGAACCTCAGCGCGCCAAGGAGATTCTGCTCAGCTTCAGTGACCCCAGCGCCGAGCCGATTGAAAAAGCCACGATGCAGGGAGCGGTGGGGTGCTTCGGCGGTCAGTGATCGGTGGTCCATCTTCGACCAAGATCAGGCGGCATGATTCTGTGCCTCTCTTCCGTGCATTTCACGCGAAACGGAATCCTGCCAAATCGGGCAGACATCACGCTCTGGTGTTACAAAAGCATCAAAACAGGTATCCCATGAAAAGGCGACATGGCACTGGCGCTGCTTGAGATGAACCCGTCATCGTCGCCTTAGATCCGCATACCGTGCACCCGTGAGGGTGGCTGATCGAAGGGGGCAACCACCTCGGTGAACAAGTCCCCACCCCCGCCGACATGTTCATCCCCAAAAAACGCCTGACCGGCGTCATCGCCGGTCTATTCTACCTATTCATCTTCATCGTTCCAGGATCAGGTCAGACTCTGACCTGGGACGCGAGCAATGCCGATGGTGCCCAAAACGGATCTGGAACCTGGAACACCACCACGACTCCGCCCGCGAGCTGGTGGGACGGCACCGCGCCTGCCTTTTGGACCAATTCCAGCACCGCCATTGCCAACATTGGTGTGTTGGGGGGCACCACAGCGAGTGGACAGGTCATCACCGTCGGTTCGGATCTTCAGCTCACCCAGCTCAACTTCCGCGCCATCTCCGCCAGCACACCGGCCAGCAATCATCAATACTCCATCAATGGCGACGCAACCGTTCGCACAATGGATTTTGGCACGAATGGGCTGATCCAGATCGAATCAGGTGCCTCAGGAGGCTCGCAGTTCATCGGCTTGGGGGCCAACCTCAGGCTCAAGGGAGACAACCTTCGATTCCAGAAATACGATACCGGCACGGCCTTCCAGTTCCTCAACCTGAACATGACGGCAAACCCGGAGCTGACGGGCACCTTGTCCGTCGGTGGCAGTGTTTACCTTGGCCTCGTGAGTCCCGCGACGCTCGGCCTTGTGAGCAAAGTGTCGGTGGAAGCCGGTGGTTCCGTTGTCTCCGCGGGAACCGGGGGCATCTACACCCAGCCCTTCGAACTTGCAGGCATGGGCAACAGTTTGGCCTTCACCAGCACCTCTTACGGAGCCATTCGCATGACCTCCAGCAATCAGGTCTATTCGGGCGGCATCCTCCTGAAGGCTGACGCGGGGATCAACACCTCCAGCAGCAGCAGCAACTCGACCAACAACGCCATCACGGCTCCCATCACGGATGAAGGCCCGACCGGTTTTGCCTTCCATCGCTTTGCCTTCAATGGCAACGGCACCCTGCTGCTCCAAGCGGCGAACACCTATCGCGGAGCCACCGTGCTAGGCAGACAGGTCAACAACTACAGCGGCAGCATCACCATCCTGGACTTCGTCGCCGCGACTTCGCCTCAAGATGACATTCTCTACAACAATGTGCTGACACCTGGCGGGCTGTCCTTGTATGGAGCCGTTTCGCCCACCGTGCTCAGGCTTCAGGGCAAGGTTGGGGAGACCCACAGCCAGCGCTTTGGCAACATCACCGTGGGCGGCACCCAGTCCTCCCTCGAACTGCTGGCAGGCGAGGGCGGAGCCATGAATGTCACCATGGGAACCATCACCCAGAGTGACCCGGCAGGGGCCCTTGTCTTCGTGCCCGGCGTGGGTGGCAGCTTCACCACCTCAGGCATGGCAGAGGGCCTTGTCGGCCCCTTCACGTCCTTTGTTTCTCCCAGCGGGCAGCGCAGTTGGGCGCAGGTGATCACGGGCGGCGCACTGAGTGGAGGCTATGTCGGCACCACCCCTTACATCACTGGCAGCAGCCTGGAAATCGCACCCTACTCGGCCACCAGCGACCTGAGCATCGCAGGCAGTTCCACCGGCAGTGTGACAACAGCGGCGACGACCACGAACCTGAAGACCCTGTCGATGGCAGACGTCACCGCAGACCGATGGGTGGAACTCACCTCCGGGCAGACCCTGCGACTGGGCACCGTGGGCGGCGTGCAGTTGGTGAATGGTGCGGGCAATCTCACCCTCGGATTCAACGGCAGCTTCCTTTCGGCAGGCGGTCCCGTGACCAACACCGCAGGCACCATTTTCCTCTCCAATCATTCGCCCGCATCCACGCTGACGATCATCTCAGGCATCACCAGCAACGGAGCCAGCGGTGCCGTGAGTCTGGCGATCAATGGAGCCCTGGGCTCACGCACGATCCTCACCGGCCCTGGCAGCTTCGCGGGCGGCACGCGCATCTCCAGCGGCATGGTGGTCATGCAACACGCCAGTGCGCTCGGCACCTCAGGGACGATCAGCGTCGTGGAAAACTCCGGCGCGCTCGGCCTCGCCGGAAACATCACCGTCACGCGCCCCATCGCCTCGGTGGCAGGCACCGGCGACATCGGCCGAGGCGCGATCCGTAACCTCTCCGGCAGCAACACAATCTCCGGCCTAATCACCTTGGTGACGAATTCCACCATCACGTCGGAGCGCAACAGCACGCTCACGCTGTCCTCAAGCGCCCCCACCACGAATGCTCTCACAGGCGCTTACAATCTCATCCTCGGCGGCGAAGGCACGATCAACGTCAATGGCAGGCTAGGCCTCAGCGCCTCCGCTTCGACCCTGACCAAAATTGGCTCAGGCCTGCTCGTGCTAGCGGGGGACAATATCCATGCAGGAGCCACCACCGTCAGCGCCGGAACGCTGAGGCTGGCCCATGCCAATGCCCTGGCGCTCACCAGTGCTGTCACCATCACAGCGGGAGCCAGCCTGGATGTGAATGGCCAGCCACTCACCCGCAACATCACGCTGGGCAGCGCAGGGGCGGGTGCAGCAGGAGCGTTGCAAAACTCCAACACCTCCGCCACGTCCACCCTCACCGGTACCGTGACCATGAGCGCCGCGACGCTAATCAACAACAGCGGGCCCATCACCATCGACAACACCACCGCCATCACAGGCGCGGTCATTCTCACGAAAACCGGTGCGGGCACCCTGACCATTCAGAATACCACCACCAGCGTCCGCAGTGGAGCCAACCAGATCAATCAAGGCACGCTGCGCCTCCAATCCCCCAACGCCACCACGGCCATTTCGGCCTTGGGCACGGGAGCTTTCATTCTCAATGGCGGCACCCTCTCCCTCGGTTACGACGTCACCAATGCCGCCAACAGCGGAGCCCTGAACGTGATGACTTCCTCAGGGCTCATCGCCGACCGGGCCACCTCGGGCGCGGGTGGCATCATCCACAGTGTTGGGGCCACGGGAATCGGAGGCAGCACGCTGACGATTAGTGCCGGTCCAAACATCAGCTCGGGGACCATTGGCATGACCCTGGGCGGCGTCACCATCGGTGGCACGGGCTTGATTCCGGGGAACCCCACCTTTGATGTGCGCAGCACCAACGCCGCCACCCTGGTCTTCACGCCCGGTGCCCTGCATGACCAGGCCATCGCCCCGCGCACGATCACCTTTCAAAACAGCAGCGACTTCGCCAGCACGGTCGTGCTCGGCAGCGGCGCCAGCAGCCTCGTGGATGGCACCGTTGTCCAGGTTGGCACGGTCGGCGGCGGGCCGATCCAATTGAATCTCAATTCCGCCACCGGCATGGGGGCACTGGCTCAGGTCAATGTCGCCACCGGCAGCACGATCACCCTGGGCGCAGCGCCTACCTTTGGCTCTCTGGCAGGCGGCGGCACGGTGACAGGCGCGCAGAACCTGATCGTCGGCAGCGCTGCCAATACCACGATTTTTAACACCACCTTCACCGGCGTGCTCAGCACCGGCATCGGCACCTTCACCAAGAATAGCAAAAGCACCCTCACCCTCGGCGGCAGTGAAGCCAATACCTTCACTGGACTCACCACGGTCAACGCAGGCACCCTCGTCCTGGCAAAAACCGGCGGTGTTCTGGCGATCTCCGGCAGCCTCACCGTCGGCGCCGGGGCCTCCGCCAGCCAGGGATCGGCCACGGTCAGGTTGGAAGGCAACGAGCAGATCGCGAGCAATGGCACGCTGATCCTGAATGGCGGATCCACCCTGGACCTGAATGGCTTCACCCAGACCATCGGCACCACCTCGACGATGTTTGGCACCACCATCACCGGCGGCGGTAAGCTGATCCTGCCCAGCACGGCCATCTCGCTCATCACCGGCATCAGCAGCATCGCCTCCGGCCTCCAGATCGGTTCCGATGCCACCGCCACCCGCACCTTGACCCTGTCCTCCTCCTGGGATCGCACCACGGTCAGCGGCATCATTAGCCAGGGCAATTCGGCAGGGCTGCTTATCAAGGCGGGCAATGGTCAACTCATCCTCTCTGGCAACAACAGCTACGAAGGCCTCACCACCGTCAGTGCCGGCGTGCTGAACATCCGCCATGCCCATGCCCTGGGTTCGACCCTGGCTGGCACGGTGGTCGCCTCCGCCGCGACGCTGCAATTGGAAGGGGGCATCACCACCGCAGCCGAACCCCTGACCCTCAGCGGCACGGGCTTTGGTGGAGCCGCGGCCTACAGCATTCAAAGCGGCGCGCTGGTCAATGTCAGCGGCAACAACACCTACGCCGGCCTCGTCACACTCGGCGCTGCCGCCACGATCTCCTCGGAAAGCGGCACCCTGGTGCTCTCCAACACCGGAACTCTCACGGGAGCGTTTGCCCTGACCCTGACAGGTGTCGGCGATGGCCGGATCGACAGTGTGATCGGCACCGGCGCGAGCGCGATCACCAAGACCGGCACGGGCACCTGGACACTCACCGGCGCGAACACCAGCACCGGCGCCCTGACCTTGGCCAATGGCACCCTTCGGCTTGGCAACGGCAGCAGTGGCAGTTGGACCACCACCCCAGCCCTGACCTTCAATGGCCTCAGCACCTTTGATTATCGCAGCCTGGACAGTGGCAGCGAACAGACACTGGGAACGCTCACCTTTAACACCGGTGACGGCATGGTGAAGTCCACCTATGGCAGCACCGGCACGAGCGCGCTCACCTTCACTTCCCTGGCCACCCGCACCGTCGGAGCCACCGGAAACTTCATCGTGTCCGGCGGTGACAATGGCGTCAGCAACCGCATCGCGCTCACCGGAGTCACCCCCGATGCCTTCATCAATCAGGGCCTGTTCTTCAATGGCACCGCTTTTGCCTGGAATGACAGCGCCGGTTTCATCCGCGCTCTCACCTATGGCAGCGACACCGGGGCCGTGACCAGCGGAAGCAGCACCTCTCTGGCCAGCGCCACCCACCAGCAGATCACCGGATCCCTCAGCGCTCAAAACAGCGCCACCTTCACCACCCTGAACATCGCCGGCAATCACAACATCACCCTGAACGCCGGGCAGACCCTCACGGTGAATGGCCTCCTCATGACAGGCGATGTCGCCGGTGGAGCCACCATCAGCGGCGGCGCAGGCAGCGCCATCCGTGCAGCCGCCAGCACCGAACTGGTCTTCCGCACGGCGGGTGAAAATGACACGCTCACCCTCCAGGTGCCCATCATTGCCAATGCCACCAACGCCGTGACCAAAAGCGGCCCTGGCCTGCTGATCCTGGGTTCTGGCAACACCTACACCGGCGCCACCAATGTCTCTGGAGGAACCCTACGTCTGACAGCTGGCGGCACCCTGACCACCTCGGGCATCAATGTGCGCATCGGCGGCGCGCTGGACCTCAATGGCCAGACAATCACGAACGCGGTGGCGATCAACGGCAACGGTCCGAAGGACGGCGGCGCGCTGATCAACAGCTCCGCCACACCCGCTCAGCTCGGCCTCATCACCCTCGGGGCCACCACGACCATCGGCGGCTCCGGCGACATCACGTCTACGGCGGCGCTGACAGGCGGCTTTCGACTGATCAAGACCGGCACCGGCACCCTCACCTTCAATGTGGACAGCGCCCGCACCTCCCCCAACCAGCTTGATCGTGGCACCGTGCGCCTGTTGACCGCCAACGGCCTGGGAACCTCCTCAGCAGCGCTCTTGCTCAATGGGGGCACCCTGAGTCTCGGCAGCGCCACCACCTCTGCCGCCTACAACTCCAACGTCACCGCGAGCTCAGGCATCATCGTCGATCCAGCCACGCCGGGAGCAGGCGTCTCCCACGTCCATGGCACTCTGGTCATGAATACCAGCACCCTGATCATCGGTGCCGGTCCCAACGTCACCAC
>JAIXVB010000532.1 GCA_027483245.1 Verrucomicrobiaceae bacterium
TGGAAAACGGCGGTGCTGTAAAAACCTGGATCGCCAAACAGGAGATGGATCACATCCGCAATTACATGCAGCGCGGCAATGACCCGAACTGCTGCACCTTTCTGACCAACATCGTCCGCGCCTACGAAGCAGGCCTCATCACCGAGCAGGAAGCCATTTCCTCCTGTGGCAATGAGGTCGAGTTCAAACGTGCGGCGCGCGGGATCTCCTGACCCCGTCATCAGCAGCCAGCTTCACTTCTTCTCCGTGATCACGATCGGCGTCGTCGGGATGTCTGCCTTCACGCCACGCAGGTGGAGATCAAAGAACAGCTTCACCCGCTGATCCAGATCTGCACTGCGGAAGCCGTGACCGCCATCCGTCATCTCTTGCAGGATGGAGGTCACACCAGCCTGGGTCAGCGCTTGATGAATCTCCTGTCCCTGCGCAAAGGGCACGAGAGGATCTTTTGTGCCGTGCGCGGTAAAAAAGGGCGCATCTCCGGCGGACACATGCGTCACGGGTGAGGCTTCTTGGGCCGCCTCTTGACGGTCTGGCACGGCACCGCCGAGCAACAAGGCCTCAGGATAGGTGTCCCCCTTCGTGCGATCGACCGTGCTGGGCTGCCGAACCATCGTCAGAAAGTTCTCGGGACCAAAGTAGTTCACCACACAGGTCACGCGGCTATCCAGATCCAGGTGTTTGCCCAGCGTGCCCTCCAATTCCTTCACATCACCACTCGTGCCGAGCATCGACACCAGATGCCCGCCCGCTGAGGTTCCCCAAACGCCAATCTTATCTGCATCCAGCCCATACACTTTCGCATGGGCTTTGATCCAGCGGATCGCAGCTTTGCAATCGTGAATCTGCGCAGGCCACTGAGCTTCATTGGTTAGGCGATACCCCACAGAAACGCCTGCATAGGCACCCGACTCGACATAACGGGCCAGATTGCTGATGCCGCCTTTCTTATCCCCACCTCTCCAGCCGCCACCGTGGATGAACACAATGACAGGCAGCGGGGTCTCGCTCTTGCGTGCTTTAGGCAAGTAAAGATCCAGCTTTTGACGTGCATTGTCCGTGTCGGCATAGGGCAGATTCAGCTTCGCTTCGATGGCTGCCGACAGCGGACGTTCTGCCGTTTTGGCCGCTGACTTGGGTTGACGAGCGACGATGCTCAGGTGCTCTGCCTTGGAGATGAATCCATCTTTGTCCGTGTCCACACGCTCAAAGTTAGGCCGCACACGCTCCGGCAGTTCCTCTGGGCTCAGTTTGCCATCCTGATTGGCATCCATTCTTTGGAACACTGTCGCAGCGCGCTCTTCTGCCGAGGCTGGCTGCTGGGCGTGAGAAGACAGGGAGATCGCCAGGAATAGGCTAGAGAGGAGAGGGGCTTGTTTCATAGACAGGCCTTGAACTCACCCTGGAGGTCAAAGTTTCACCTCATTCCGCAGGTTCCATCGTCGCCTTCATCGGGCCCTTGCTCGAGGCCATGCGCGGATCTGGGCCATACTCGTGAATCTGCTCCACCCGCAACTCGGCGAGTTCTTTGTGACAGGTCACCACGATGACACGCCCACTTTCATCCACCTCTCGGGCGATCTTGAAACCGCGTTTGGCATCATAACCAAAGATGTTCACCATCATCTCAATCACATACTCATAAGTATGCGTGTCATCATCGTGAAGGATCACGTGATACGGAGGCTCCAGCTCAGGCTGCCACTGCGGCTGACTCGGTGCCACACGAGGACGTGCCGGCATCACCGGAGTCGTCGTCGCATTGCAGGGAGTTTCCTTCATGACGTTACGATGCACCCTGGGGACCGCACTCTCAACTGCATTCCCGGCGCGTTTCAGGCTCCAAAAAAAGAGGCAGGCCTTGCGACCTGCCTCTTCTGACGTTTTGAATCAGATTTTATCGCCAGTGTGGCGAGCCGACTCAGATGAAGTCGTTGATGAGGTTTTCCAGCATCTCCTGGCGACCGGAACCGATGATCGGCTCACCATTTTCCAGGGTGTAGGCTTCCAGCTCTTCAAAGCTCGTGGTGCCAGCTTCGATCTTCGAGCCAATGCCACCGTCAAAGGTGCTGTAACGCGCTTTCTTGATCGCTTCCCAGCGTCCGTCTTCGATGATCGCAGCAGCGATCTTCAGACCACGGGCGAAGGCGTCCATGCCACCGATGTGCGCGTGGAAGAGGTCCACAGGTTCAAAGGATTCACGGCGCACTTTGGCGTCGAAATTCATGCCCCCAGTGGTGAAGCCACCGTTCTTCAGCATGACCAGCATCATCTGCGTGGTCATGTAGATGTCCGTCGGGAACTGATCGGTATCCCAGCCGATGAGTTCGTCACCGGTGTTCGCATCGACCGAGCCCAGAGCGCCTGCAGCAGCAGCGACTTCCATCTCATGCCACATGGTGTGACCCGCGAGAGTGGCGTGGTTGGTTTCCAGATTGAGTTTGAAATGCTCCATGAGGCCGTGCTCGCGCAGGAAGTTCAAACAGGCCGCTGCATCGCTGTCATACTGATGCGTGGAAGGCTCACGGGGCTTGGGTTCAATGTAGAAGGGACCTTTGAAGCCGATCTTCTTTTTGTAATCCACCGCCATGTGCAGGAAAGCCGCCAGATGATCCAGCTCACGCTTGAGATCCGTGTTCCAGAGCGTGGCATAACCTTCACGACCACCCCAGAAAGTATAACCTTCACCACCGAGGCGATGCGTCACTTCCAGAGCTTTTTTCACCTGCGCCGCCGCGTAAGCAAAGACGTTGGCATTTGGGCTGGTTGCCGCACCTTGATTGTAGCGCGGGTGGGCAAAGAGGCAGGCAGTGCCCCAGAGCAGCTTCTTGCCAGTGGCCTTCTGGGCTTTCTCCAGTTCGTCAGCGACCGCATCCAAGTTCTTGTTGCTCTCGGTCAGCGTTTTGCCTTCAGGGGCGACATCGCGGTCATGGAAACAGTAGTAGTCCACACCCAGCTTATCCATGAACTCAAAGCAGGCCCACACGCGGCGCTGAGCATTAGAAATGGAGTCCGTGCCATCGTCCCAGGGGCGCTGAGCGGTGCCGACACCAAAGGGATCAGCCAAGCTGTTGCGCATCGCGTGCCAATAAGCGACACCGAAGCGAAAGTGATCACGCATCTTTTTACCGGCGACGACTTCATCAGCATTGTAGTGCTTGAAGGACAGAGGGTTCTTGGACTTGGGACCCTCAAATTGGATCTTTTGAATGTCTGGGAAGGCTTCGTTCATAGGCTTGTGGTGGGGCGCGCATGAGAGACAGCAGTCCGAAGGCGTCAAGCCGCATCCTTCTGACGAATTCTCGTGCGAATCGGACACGAGCCGTTTTTTGACATCGTCGGTTTGTCAAAAGCGGCCCGGTGGAACCCAACCAAAATTCCACCGGGCCTTAATTGACCGGGCTGTCCCCAACCATGAAGTGACAGTCCAGCTCGTTGTGGTGAAGCTCTCGCTTCAGGCCTTTTAATCAGCAGCTAGCAGGCCAAGTTGGTGTGCGTTTTCTCGGAAATGCATCTTTCGAGTAACTTATTTCTTCAAGTTCAGAGGCATCTGCTTGAGCGATTGCTGCAACTCAGGCAGATCCCACACGACCACCACCCCGCTCGAGGTGTGCACCGCCAGTCGATTGCCGTCGCCACTGAAGGACAGACTGGCAGAGCCCAAACCACCCGCTAGAGCAGGCACGGGCAGGCGCACCAGCTCAGATAGATCAGATGTGCGGTGCAGGACCACCTCCTGCCGCGCCAAGCTCGCCGCCAGATTTCCCTCCGCACTTACGGTGAGCCCCATCAAGACACGCGATTGCGTTGGCCGCAGGGGTTTCCAATCTTGCGTGTTCAAACATTGAATGGCGCGATCTCCCCATAACCAGAGCTGCCGTCCCTCATCGACAAAAGCCGCTCCTAGAACAATCCCCGGATGCTCGATCTGACGTGTCCGCTTGCCCTCTGGCAGTTGCCAAAGCTGCGCGTGATCCTGCGTGAAACTTCCCGTCACACACCAGGCCCCATCCGGACTCAGCGCGGCACAGAAGGGATCCGTCTGAGGCAAATCCACACGCTGCTGTTTCTCAGGCCACCAAAGCTGCACTCGATCGCGGGCGGCGAGAGTGTCGTTGCGCGTCGAGGCCAGCACCTGCCCATCCGCGCGATGCGCCACCAGCAAGGCCCCTGCATTGAGTCCACTCGTCTCCATAGCCCCCCACTGCGGCCAAGGTTCAGTTTGACTCAAAGGCACCCGACGTAGCCCGTGATTCCAACTGCTGAGCCAGAGCCCCGTTTGATCACTCAACTGTACGGACATCCACTCTCCGGGATCCTTGGGATAGATCGCCACCAGACGCCCGTGCCGGTAACTCCACACGCGACAACCTCTTTCATCCACCACTGCCGCGAGGTCCCCCGTGCCATTCAAATGAATGTTAGGCAGATTTTCAGAGCGCGGTTCATCGAGACTCGGTGACAAAACTTTGGCCACCCGTGACCAGTCGAGGTGAAAGACATCGACCCCGCGCTGATCACGCCTCGGGCAATAAAGCCGCGTTCCCTCTGCATCCCACCAGATCGGCCCCCGGTGCTCCTGTTTTCCCTCCAGCCGCAGCACTTCCACGCCACGCCCCGCATGCCAGACACGCAAAAAACTATCTCCGGCAATGGACACCAACTCCTGGCCATCGGGCCGGAAACGCACGGCCTCCAGATTCGCATCATGCCCGCTGAAACGGTGTCTGCGCTCGCCCGTTCGGGCATCCCAGACATACACAAGACGATCAAAACTCCCACCACTGGCCAGCAAATCCCCAGCCCAATCCAGACACGTCACGGGCTGAGGATGACGCAATGTGTGAAGCACAGAGCCCGAAGGCAACTCATGCAGGGTGATGTCGCCCGGCATTTTATCCGCCACGTGTTTGACGATGGCCATGCGCGTCCCGGTATCATCCAACTGGACCAACGGGCGCTTGCGATATCCGGTCAAACGCGCGTGTTCTCGCTGCGTTGCGCGCTCAATCACCACCACGGCATTGTTGTCAAAGCTCACACTGTAGCGGCCATCGGCACTGCCACCTGACTCAGGTGGTTTGGCCAAAGGATCATTCGGAGGGAGTGTCCGCTCCAAACGAATCTCATGCAGTGACAGAGCAGCCGCGGCCTCACTTTGCAGTTCTGCGGAAGAACGAATTCGCCAAGCCTCCTGCAAGGCCGCCAACGCCTGAGTGCGTGCGCCCGCCACATTTTCGGCACGATGCATCCGCGCTTGAGCCAACAAGGCTGTTCGGTGCTCTTGTCTCTGCTGCTGCCTGGCAAAAGTCACCGCGCCAATCACCAACGCCGACACCAAGAGCCCAATCACGGCTAACAATGCGGCAGTCCCCGGATAACGACGACACCAACGCCACGTGTGCCCGAGTGGGCTCAGAGGACGGGCCAAGATCGCGGCCCCATCGAGAAACCGCTTCAAATCTTCAGCCACTGCTTGGGCGCTTGCATAACGACCTTCAGGCTGCTTGTGCAGGCACTTCAGGCAGATGGTCTCCAGGTCACGCGGTGCCGTGGGATTTAACCTGCGTGGGGAAAGCGGGTCCGATTCGCGCAGTTGCACCAAGATGACATCCAGCGTCGGCCCCTGGAACGGCGGTCGCCCCGTCAGCAGATGATACAGCAATGCACCCAGACCATAGACATCCGTCCGGGCATCGGCATGACCGCGCAGTGCCTGCTCGGGTGCGGCATACCCTGGAGAACCCAAAATCTGTCCTGTTCGAGTCAACTCGGCCGCTTCTTGGCTCGCCGTTTCGCTGGTCATCATGCGTGCAATGCCGAAGTCAGTGATGCGAGGCGTGCCCCGTTCATCAAGCAAGATATTGGAAGGCTTCAAATCCCGATGCAGCACCCCGTGCTCATGAGCATGATGCAGTGCCAACGCCACTTGCTGGACACAACGCGCCGCCTCCAGACCTTCCAGCGGATGCTCGCGCACACGCTTTTCCAGGCTCAGTCCCGAGTTGTACTCCATGCTGAACCACGGCACGCCCTCAGCCTCTCCCACCTCATAGATGCCAACAATCCCAGGATGCTTCAATCGAGCCGCCGCCTGAGCCTCACGAAAAAAACGCTCTCGCTCCTCAGTGCCTGCAAACTGCGCCCGCAAGAGCACTTTCACCGCGACGATGCGATTGAGCGAACTTTGTCGTGCCCGATAAACCACGCCCATCCCTCCGCGGCCAATCTCTTCATAGAGCTCACAGCCCGAAAACGTCGTCCAGGGTGCCGAACTCACTTCTTCTTCGAGAGGCTCCTCATGACCAAACGTCGTGGCAAACAAACAACGCGAACAGTGACCATGAACGGACGGCGACAGACTCAGCCTTTCGCCACAGGTGGCACACACATCAGGTTCTGAGATCACTTCGGGCATCGCATTCTTTACTCCCCTTTCATGCTTCAGAATTACACAGAGAGTTCGAGAAAGCAGGCAAAATGCCATTTCCGTGGCACGCAGGATTCAATCGAGTCAGGCAATGCCACCTCTCTCGCCGTCATGCAAAACACCGAATCATCGTGAACCAGCTCTGAATTCACACTTTCTTGGAATCTCGTCAGGTTTTTGGGGTGAAAGGCAATGTGACCTCTTCCCTCATCTCCAAACTCAGCCTGCATATCGCTTTGGCACTCGCGCTGTGGATCCCCGCAGAGGCAGCTTTGACGGTGGAAAACGTGGCCGTGGATGCGACCAACCCCACCAGCTTTCTCATGGAAGCCGAATCGCTGAATCCGAATGAAACAGCCGATCGGGAGTCGGTCCAGGGTGAGCTCTTGTTACAACTTTTTAACCCGAGCTTCTTCGCTGAAGATGAACTCGAAGTGGAGGCGACCTTTGGCTTGGTGAAACAATCCAATGGTCTGCCAGTGCCCTTGCAAACCACGCCGTCTAACACGGTGTTGGTCATCAGCGACACCTTCACACTTGGCCCACGAGATCGTGATATCGTGTCCATCTATGGGGCTCTCCAACCTGCTGCCCCTCTGGACCCAGCGATCAACTACCGCGTCTCGGTTTCCGTTCGCGCTCGCTCTCACAGCGGCCCCTGGTCAGCGCCCTCGGTGTTTCAGGGCAGTTGGCGAAAGTGGGTGCATTTTTTCAACACCGACACGGATGATGCCTCCCTCAATGTGAAAGTCTTCACAGGCCCTCTGACCGTCACCGATCGGCAGATCCTGCATTCCGTCGCCGGTGAGAGTCACTTCAAAGCCACGCTGGGCATGACCCTGCATCGTTATGACCTCGAAAGCCTACCTCAGCCAGCGGCCGAAGTGCCCGTGACCTTTCATCTTCGACTCATCAACAGCGCAACTTCCGAGGAAGTGCTGGTCGATCCGCCATCCCTCACCGTGCAGCGCTCCCTGCTGGCCAGAAGCACCGATGATCCGCCGAACCCGGTGACAGATGCGTGGACCCAAGACTTCGCTTTTGCCGTGGCTGCGGGGCAAGTGCTGGACCCCGTGGCCACCTATCAACTCGAAGTCACCGTAACCGCCGAAGATCCGGATACGACACCCCTTAGTGTGACACCTTCCGTGAGGACAGCGGTCGCAGAGCGTTACTTGCAACTCAGCGGCAATCTATGGTTCGGTGGGGTCCAGACGATTTTCACCGCCTTGGCCAATGATCCCTCGCCCCCCATGACCCTCAACATGGGGATCTACACCACTCAAGTCGCCGTTGCGGAAGGCTCCGCTCCGGATGCACCTGGACGGCGTTATGGAGACAGCACGCCTTTATCTGTGAGCTATGACACCGTCAGTGGTGACCTGACCATGACGGGTGGCACTCAAACACTTACCACGACCGAGACGGACATCGTGACTCTTGCCGGTCTGCGTTTGGTGCGTGGCGTGATTCGCCTGGATTTCAGCGGCGCGCAGTTGGAGTCTGGCGGCATCATCCTACCCGCAGGCTTTGGCGTCTCCACCAACCAAAACTCCAGACGACATCAGTTCGCCCTGGATCTGTTAGAAAAAAAAAAAATGAA
>JAIXVB010000134.1 GCA_027483245.1 Verrucomicrobiaceae bacterium
ATTACCTCTGGGCTGCTTTTTGCATGTGTGGAGCCGTCTATTTTATTTTTCGAAAGTGACCCCTCTGTTTCCGGCATGGAGACTGCTTGGAGAGTGGTGCGTGTCGAGAAATTGACTTGCACAGCACCGCCAACCACCCAGCCTGACCTCATGAAATCGTTCCTGCGACTCCTCACTCTGCCTGTCCTCGGATTCTCCTCCCTCTTGGCACAAACTGCTGAAACTTGGGTCTTGGCCGATGGGCGCATGTTTGAGGCGCAGGTGAAGATGGTCACTCCAGGCACGGTGCTTTTCACCATGCGCACCGGTGCGGAGCAACCGCTGGAAATCAGCAAACTCTCGGATCGCAGCAAAAAGCAGCTCTTGGATGTCCTTGGTCTGGGCAGTGTTCCAGTCACTCCAGCGACGCCTACCGCCACCGCCGCGGTTACGCCTCCTCCCGCGCCACCGGTCACGCCGATGCCTGCGGCTGCACCGACAACACCACCGACTCCCCCAGCTCCCGCCATGCCTGTAGCGGCAGGAACCATGGCTACTGTCCCCCGTGACGCAGGGGCGATTGACGTCACGGACACCGGCTCGATCGACGCACGTTATGGTCTTACTGCCACCGTGATCGGCAAGGTCAAGCGCCTGGCCTCCCTCGGGGCGGCTGGACACAAGCTCATCGAATTTGAAGACAGTGACTTCAATGTCTTCATCAACAAACGCCAGCTCGAAGCCAGCACCGAATGGCATCTGGAAGGACTCGAGGGCAAGCTCGTTCAAGCCACAGGTAAGGTCGGCAAATACAACGAGAAACTGCAGATTCAGCTTTTCGAACCGAGCCAAATTGGAGTGGTGGAGTAGCTTCAGATGCTCAAGCCTTGACTTGGAACTGAGAGATCGGGTCTGAGGGGATTTTTGTCCTAATAGGGTCAAAGCGGCTGTGACTTCGCTGAGTCAGTCGTTACCAGCCCATCGTGCTCAGGTTCCATTCATAGAAACCGTCCAGAGGTTGAGTTATTCCAGAGGCAGGCCTTTGCCTGCTCACCCTCGGTCGCCACTCCGAAGCAGCTTCTGGCGAGTTCCAAGGCCAAGCCTACGGGATTGCCAGCCACAGCGCTAGCCTCTGCTGAAAGCTAAAAAATGAGTTACTCCTCTCTATAGTCCAAAGCGCAAATCCAGGGAGTTATCCTGACAAAAAGAAAGGTCATGAGCCTCAATTTCGACGCACATTCAATAGCCGCCCATTTGTATCAAAAGTAGCTTTAATGCGGTCTTGATGATTGGGCTCAATGGAATACCAAACCCAAAGTTCACCTTGTAGAACGATCAGCTTCAACATCGGAGGCCCCAATCTTTGAATGAATTCCTTTTGCGTTTTAGGCTTTGGAGAGCGTTCGATCAATGAGAGTGCAGATTGGTCAGTCCCAATCACTAAACGATCTCGCGGGCCACGAGGAGATTCCATGTGTTGGTAGCATACTTTGCGCAGTACAGTGTCGCTCGAATCACACTCAACGCCCAAGGATTCGACGATGCTATGGCCCTTTCCTGTTGGGTAGCCCAACAGAACCTGAGGTGCGCTAGAATGTTGGACCAGGAGATAAGGGAATAAGCAGCATGAAAACAACTCTCCGAAAACGTTACAGCAGTGACTTCAAAGCGCAGATCATCGACCTCTTCCATCTTGGCAAAACAGTGCCGCAACTTGCCGAGGAGTTTGGTCTGGGCACAAGCATCCTTTACCGTTGGGTGCAGCCTTCAAGCACAGCCCAACCGGCGCAGCTCGGCAGCGCAGCCCTCCGAGTCACGCAGGCGCGGGACGAGGTGGGCGAAGCGGACGAGCTGCGCCGGTTGCGCGACGAAGTCACCCACCTGCGCATGGAAAATGACATTTTAAAAAAGGCCGCTGTCATCCTCGGCACGCAAACCCCGTCCAGACCCGCCAGATGATCCTTCAACTCCAGTCACAGACAGGCGGCAGCATCCGTCAGGTTTGCCAAGCCATGGGACTGCCTCGCAGCAGCTTTTATCATGCGGCAGCGGTCACTCCCAGCCACCACGAAGACGTCCGCATGGGCAGGCTCATTGAGGAGATTTTTAAACGCAATCGCCGCCGTTACGGCTACCGCAGAATCCATCAAGAACTCACCGATCATGATATCGTGTGTGCTCCTTCCAGACTGCGCCGCATCATGAAGCAGCGGCAACTGCGGGCCATCCAGCCGAAGAACTACCTGCCTAAAACCAGTGATGGTCGGGCGGATCGGCCTTGTGCCAATCTGCTGGCTAACGAGTCCCTGCCTCAAAAGCCTGATCAAGCCTGGGCTGGGGACATCACCTTCATCCCCACCTCCACAAGTTGGCTTTACCTCGCCGTTGTCATCGATCTGGGCTCGCGCCGAATCGTGGGTTGGAATCTAGCCTCGCACATGCGTGCGGAACTTGTTATCCATGCTCTGGAGCAGGCCTTGCAGGCGCGACCTAGGGCGCGGGGAGCCATCTTCCATAGCGACCGCGGCAGCCAGTATGGCAGTGGTGCCTTCCGATCCGTGTTGGAACGTGCCGGTCTTCGCCAAAGCATGTCCGCACGAGCCAATCCGTATGAGAACGCCTGGACGGAATCCTTCATGGGCACGCTCAAGCGCGAGATGCTTCAGGGGGGCTGTTTTGAAGATGCCACCGACGCCAAACTCGAACTCTTCGAATACATCGATGGTTACTACAATGGACACCGCAAACACTCTGCTCTGGGATACCTCACCCCGAACCAATTCGAAACCCAACAGTTCGAAAACCAAACTCAAAACCAATCCTTAAATTAAGGGACTCTTTGGTCCAATAATCCGTTGCACCTCACATCAGCATGAGCAAGGCTACGAGCTTCGTAATCGAGCAAAATGGCACGGATAACTTGTCCCAGATCCCCTTTGGTTTCGCGGAATCGCGTCGCCACTCGATGCAGGTAACCCGCACTCGGATTCGAGGTGGTGAAACGCTGAATGAGCAACCGCGAGACAAAGATCGGCGTGTTGGGATGACCGTTGTAGGTGGCATTCGTCGGATTGCCAGCCAGCGAGACCAGCGCACTATTCAGGTCGTTGATGGCCTTGTTTTGATTGAAGGGTGTCGTGCGAGCAGGGATGACACGTTCTCCCACCTTGCCCGCAAAAAGTGTCTTTTGATCGTAGTCATGGTAGTCAGGGAAAAACCGCATCGGATTCAGCCAGGAACCCTGCCAGTAGCGATGACCATTTGCGGCATAGAAGTTATTGTTGTCTGCGAGAGCACCGGTATTGCCTGTGTGAATCTTGCTGAAGCTCAAACCTGTGAAAACGCGAGCCAGCTCTGTGATGTCGTTTTGATCATAGGTAGCGATGGGCAGCCCCTCCGGACTCAGTTTCAAACTGCCGTCTGTGTGTCGCAACACGAGTCCGATGGTGAAAAGTTGCATGATCTCGCGAGCAAAATTTTCGTCTGGACTGATGCTGCCAGTGGCCTTCTGATTTTTGAGATGACTGAGGTAGTTCCCCATCATCGGGCTGTAGGTCACATTTTCCAAAACGGTCCGATAGTTTCCAAAAGCGCCCTCAGCGAGTTGGTCCCAGTAACGAGCCGTGCCGTAGTGGTAACTCTGGATGATCGTGTCGTCCTCGGAGATGACAAAGATCTGGCTCAGCGCAAAGGCGATGCGCTGGCGAAGCTGGTCCCTGCTCTGCAAAATCAATGTCCACCATTCGCGGCGGCGGTTTGTCTGAAAGGGATGGTTATTCGCCTTGATGTTACTAGACACCCAGGTGTTTGAGGTATCATTCCATTGCTGACCGAGAGTGCCGAACTGCGGATCATTTCCAAAAGTGCTCGGTTTGTTGCCACGGAGGATGAACTCCTCAATGTCTGCGGCCTGAGTGAGCTTCAAAAGAGAAGGCGAAGGTGCCTGCGCCAGATTTTGTTGTTTGTCGATCCACGCCGAGTAACCCGCTAGCGCATCATTGCCATTCGCGGCGATGAGCTGACGAACCTCCTCAATGCTCTCCAGGGTTGGGCCAAAAGAGGCTTGGGTGAGAAAACGTGCAATGTCACGATCCAAAGCAGGATTGTTCACGATACCTGAGCTTGCCAAATTCGGGAAGGCCTCTGTGTTGTAAGCGGGTGGTGGAGGCGGTTCCGGAGGATCGCCCACTGAGCCCGTCGCAGGTTGAAGATTGCCGCGAATCTCTCCATTACTGTATTGAGCGGTCGTGATGCTCACATAAAGATCGCCACGAAAAAGCGCATCCAGCATCGCTTGATCCGTCAATTGAGTCTGGGCAGCGCGGATCTGCCAAAGCTGACCCGTGATCTGCCCCACTCCAATGTTCTGCACCTCCTGATCCGAGCCAATGCGCAGATACGCCGTGTTTTGGGGAGAGGTGAGATTGTTAAACGTTAGGCTAATCTGCGCTGAGCGGCGATCGCCTGAAACCAAGGCTGTCGCCACGCCACTGGCAGTGGTCACAGCCCCAGATTCACGCCCGAGATAAGCCACAAAGAGTTGCCGATTCGCTTCATTCTCAGGATCTGCATCAGCAAGAGTCACACTCGCTTCCAGAGGCAAAGACTGCTCTCCTGAACCAGGACGAATCACACTGAGTCGCACAGTCTCAGGCACTTCCACATCTGCATCCAAGATTGGATTCACGATGATATCCACGGAACTTTCTCCTGCTGGCAATGTGACCGTGCCGATGTCAATGCCGGTGATGAGTGCGGATGGATACGAAACTGAAAGGTTAAAATCCGATACGGAGGCTGTGGCCTTTCGCGCATCTTCGCTAGGCAGCTTTTGGTAGAGCGCTGTCAGCGGCATGGTGCCGACAGTGCGTGTCAGACGAAACCGCGCAGGACGTGCTTCTTTTTCCAGGGCCTCAGACTCGCCTTCAACAGACGCAAAAGTCAAAGACAACAAACTGCGCAGAGTGTCGCCATCATTGGCCAAACCACCCGAAGCATTGCTGATGCTGCTGCTCTCTTGTGGATGGGTCCCCGTCTTCTCCTCCGCCCAATCTGAGACGCCATCACCATCACTATCCTGATCCGTCACCACGATCTGATAAAAACGCCGATCCGCACCAACACCGAGTGGGCTGACAAATTGCCATTCACCCCCACTGCCTGTGACCGGATTGCCCACGTTCGTCCACACCGGACCCGCCGGTAATTCGCTTTGTTGGAGCTGATAGCGTTTCCCTTTCTCAGTGGAGGCCACCAAGACCACATTCCCGCCTGCGATGAACGTATTGCCGACTCGTATGGCGTCATTGGGATCACGGGGATTGGTGCCAGCGATGCTTTCGCTCAGATTGGTCAGACCATCTTGATCAAAGTCTTGGTTATGAGGGAACTCAGCCAGAGTCACCGCATAAAAATGCTGCCAGACATCGTCATACTTATTGGAATCTTCATCCAGAGCCAGGGCTTGCGTTGCTTTGCAAAGAAGGCACAGAGCAACCAAACTGTGAAACCGATAAGAGCTTAAAAATGAAAGTGAGCTGAGCATTGATCCAGAGGTTTTGTCATCCTTGGGCGTGAGAACAACCTCTGGTGGACCAGTCAGCACATGCTGCTCGCAGCAGCGGGGCTATGGTTCTTTAATATCTTACTGAGTCAATAGAGATTTATGACTCAACTGCAATATTCCTATTGACCAAGTGTGATATAAGATGCAAAACGTCAATCATCTGTGACCGACCCTGCTGTGGGAGGAAATTCAATCATCCCCACGCAGTGAACCGACTCGATTTCGAACGAGAGGCAACGCTGCTCTATCTCCCGATTATCCGTGTCTCCCCGCTTCGTTCATCTTCGGTTATCTCCAGTCTTGTTGGCTCCCCTCTTCATTGGCAGCGCCCTGGGGGCGGCCGAGCCAGAAGCCTCAAAAGTCGAGTTCTTTGAAAAGAAAATTCGACCTATTCTCGTGGAAAATTGCTACACCTGCCATTCGGCGGATACCAAGCCCTCAGGTGGACTGCGTGTCGATGATCGGAATGGACTAGTTGTTGGTGGCAACAGTGGTCCCGCCATTGTCGTGGGAGATCCACAGGCCAGCTTGTTACTGCAACGTATTCAGCATGATGACCCCAAAAAAGTCATGCCCAAAGAAGGGGAGAAACTCACTGACGAGGAACGCCAAGACCTAAGCACCTGGATCAAAGACGGTGCAGCCTGGCCAAAAGAGCGCATTCCCTCTTCGCTAACTCGAGCCAACCCTGAGTATGAGAAGCTCAAAAAAGAGCACTGGGCTTGGCAGCCCCTGACGTCACCCAAAGTCCCGACGGTTGCTCAAACAAGCTGGGCTGAAAGCGATGTTGATCGTTTCATCCTCGCCAAGCTGGAGGAAAAGAAATTGTCTCCCGTCTCTGATGCGGACCGCCTGACGTGGATTCGCCGAGTGACTTATGACCTCACGGGTTTGCCTCCATCGCCTCAGGAGATCACCGCCTTTGTGAACGATGCGACCAGCCATGCCTTTGCTCGTGTTGTCGATCGTCTGTTGGAATCACCCGCCTTCGGCGAACGCTGGGGTCGGCATTGGCTGGATGTCGCACGCTATGGCGAATCCACGGGTCCCTCACGCAACATTCCGTATCCTCATGCCTGGAAGTATCGGGATTACGTCATTGATGCCGTGAACCGTGATGTGCCGTTTGACCGTTTCATTCAGGAACAAGTCGCAGGGGATTTGCTACCCGCCAAAAGCGATGCAGAGCGTGACCGATTGCTTACCGCCACTGGTTTTTTGGCACTCGGCGTCAAGGATGTGAATCAGCGTTTCAAGGTCCGTTTCATCATGGACAATGTGGATGAACAAATCGATGCGGTGACTCGCTCCGTGCTTGGCCTCACCGTGAATTGCGCTCGCTGCCATGACCACAAGTTCGACCCAATTCCAACCGCTGACTACTATGCCTTGGCAGGGATCTTCACCAGTACTGACAACGCTGCGGGCGTGCGCAACAAAATGGGCGGTGGCGGACTGGATTATTACGATCCGGTGAATCTCATTCGCCTATCCTCCACGCTTCCTCCACCTCCCGAAGCCAAGGTGAAAGAACTTGAAGCCAAGGTTGCTGAGGCCAAACAAGCCTTTGAAGACATTCGAGGGACACCGGAAGGTCTCAAAAAAGACGCCAGTGGACGCCCCACTCAACGAGGCTTCCGAGTACGCTTTGAAGCCCTGCAAAACGATCTGCTCGAACTTACCGATCCAGCAGCGCGTGGCTTTGCCGTCCATGGTGTTCGGGATGCCAAAGTCATCGCTGACACAGACATTCGCATCCGGGGTGAGGCCGAGCGTTTAGGCCCCACGGTGGAACGTGGATTCCTCACAGCCTTCGAAGTGCCCGGTGCAGCGAAAATCAATCCTCAACAGAGTGGTCGCTTGGAGTTGGCCCAATGGCTCACGAGCCCAAAAAATCCCCTCAGTGCACGCGTCGTGGTCAATCGTATCTGGCAGCATCTTTTTGGCGAAGGCTTGGTGATCACCGTGGACAACTTCGGAATCAATGGGGACACCCCCTCTCATCCTGAACTCCTTGATTACTTAGCTCAAAATTTCATCCGCCAAGGATGGTCCACCAAGAAGCTGGTGCGAACGCTGGCTCTGACTCACGCCTATCGTCTCGGCTCGGAAGAGCCTGAGAGCCATCGTGAAGTGGACCCGACCAATCGCTGGGTTTGGAGACACTCACCGCGTCGTTTGGCAGCTGAAGAGATTCGCGATGCGATGTTGATCAGTTCAGGAAGACTGGTGACCAA